>JALNYP010000214.1 GCA_023229795.1 Syntrophobacterales bacterium | reverse complement strand
CACCGCGCCTGGATCGAGGCCAAGGTGGCGGAAAGACAAGCGGCCTGGGGGCACATCAAGGCCGGAGAAGCCTACTTCTTAGGAGAGGCCTTCCGGCTGACGGTGCTCAGGGGGGGCACGGGAGCCATAACCCTGAACGGGCCAGAGATTCGAGTCCCTCTGCCGAAAGGGGCCGATCTCTGGTCCCGGTTGGTCGCCTGGTACGCCGAGCGCGCCTTGACGCAGCTTCAGGCCCGGGTGGCCCATTTTGCCGCCTCTATGGGTCTTTCCCCGGGCCCGGTGGAACTCAAAGGCTGGAAGCGGCGCTGGGGCGAATGCCACCCCGACGGCAAGCTCCGCTTCAACTGGCGCCTCATCCTGTGCCCGCCGGCGGTCATCGACTACGTGGTGGTGCATGAACTGGCGCACCTTGAGGTTCCCGGGCACAACCCCCGCTTCTGGGGCCAGGTGGCCGCCATCCTGCCGGACTATGCCGCCCGGCGCCGGTGGCTGAACCGGGAGGGCAGCCCATTTCTTCTGTGGCGAGCAGAGTTTTAAGCTAGAAATTATTTGGGGAAAATCTGGTGCGCCGCGATGACGATCAGGGCGCAGGCCTCGGCATCGGAGGCGGCATGATGGTGCTTCAGGGTAATGCCCAGGTGATCGCAGACATCATTCAGCTTGGTGGGGAAAATATCCCAGGTTTGCCGCGCCAGGCGCACCGTGCATTCAAAGGGAAGCTCCGGGGGGGGCAACCCCGCAGTCTCACAGCACCGCTGCAACACCGACCGATCAAACGAGGCATTGTGAGCCGCCAGAAAATCGACATCTTCCAGGAACGGGGTCAGGCTCGGCCATAGTTCGGCAAAAGTCGGCTGATGGGCCACGTCTTCCCAGGTAATGCCGTGCAGATAGGTAAAGGAAAATCTCCGGCGGGGCGGCCGGATGAGGTGATACGTGCGCCGGACAATCCGGTGGTTTTCCACCCGCACCAAGCCCAGGGCACAGGCGCTGTCCCGGGGATAGTCGGCGGTCTCAAAGTCCAGGGCCACAAAGGTCGGGCCCCGGGCCTGTTTGACCAGCCTCTTGACCAGGGTGGCCTTCCGGCCGGTGGCGGGCACCCCGCAGGCGGCGCACACTGCCTGCAACTCCGATTCAGTCAGGAGCGGCAGCAAACGTTCAGCGGAAATGGACTCCTGGGGCAGGAGATGGCGCACCATGGCCGCCTTGGTCCGGCAATTGAGGTCCACGTCCAGATGGCCGCAGACTTCTTTCAGGGCCTCGGGGCTTAAAAGGGCCAGGATGGTTTGTTTAAGATGCATGTCTCACCAGTCAGGAGGGGGGCAAACCCGGAATGATGCCGAATTTTAGCACCGATTGGCCCCTGGCGCAAATCCCCATGAGCCCATGATGAAAACATCGACAAAAATAGGAAAATCATTTAAATATGATGAACATGGGCAAAATAAGGGAAACTGAGATTACTGCGCCTCTGGCCATGGACCAACCCACGCCGGAGGTCGTATACGCCCGGTCCCGGGAACTGGACGTTCCCCGCAATATGATGTTCATGGGCTCTTTGACGCACACCCTGAGCTTTTCCATTCAAGACCTGGGGGGTCCGGATTATCTGGTGACCGCCACCAGCCCGGCCCATCTGTGAGTATCTCCCTGAAGGAGGATTTTTTACCATGCACGAACACGCCTCGGCCCGCCAGGCCGTGGAAACTATGATTCGCAGCCGCGACCTGGAAGGGTTGTTGCGCCACGCCGAGACCATACACGGGCACCGCTGCCCCTTCCTCGCCCTGGGGATCAAGGCCGGGCAGTACGCCATGGACTACCTGGACCAGGAGAACACCGGTATGGAGGAGGTGGTGGCCATCGTGGAGTGTAACAACTGTTTCACCGACGGCATCCAGGTGGTCACCGGCTGCACCTTCGGCAACAACGCCTTGATTTATAAAGACCTGGGCAAAACCGCGGTCACCGTGGCCCGGCGCCATAACGGGGCCGCAGTGCGCCTGGTAGTGCATCCCGATTTCCGGCAGCGCCTGTTTGCCCGCTACCCTGCGGCGGGGCCGTTGTTCGAGAAAGTGATGGTGCAGCGCCAGGGCACTGCCGAGGACCAACACCGCTTCCACCACCTGTGGGAGGCGGTGGCCCGGCGGGAGTTGGAAGAGGTGGACCTCTCCGAGCAGTTCCTGATCGAGACTTGCACCATCCAGATGCCGGCCTTTGCCCGAATTTTGGCCACGGAGGTGTGCGAACGCTGCGGCGAGGGAGTGATGGAGTCCCGCATCCGGGTGCAGGCTGGCCAAAAGGTCTGCCTGGCCTGCGCCGGGGAGGAATATTATATCCTCACCGGCCAGGGGATCGGCTGCCACCGGGAAATTTGAGGCCGACGCCGCCGCTTGCCCCGGGGGATATCCCGGCCCATTGCTTTTTTCCTTCTGCGGGGTAGATTTTCTTCTCCGGCCACAACCGGGCGCACCGATTGCCCCCGCGGCCGGAAGTTGGGGTTCCGCACGGTGCGGGCCACAGCCGCGCCTTTGGTTGGGCCGCAGGGTTTTAAGGCGCCGTTCGCCGGATGCA
>JALNYP010000084.1 GCA_023229795.1 Syntrophobacterales bacterium | reverse complement strand
CGCAGCGCCGCGGAGTTCAGGAATAGCGCAAACCCGTGGGTGGCGGCCCGTCTTTAAAGACGTGTCCCAGGTGGGAGTTTGCGTATTTGCTCCTGACTTCAGTGCGCACGGTGAACAGGTGGCGGTCCTCTTTTTCGACGATGTCGCCGGGTTCCAGGGGTTTGGTAAAACTCGGCCAGCCGGTGCCGGAATCATACTTGTCGAGAGAACTGAACAGCGGCTCGCCCGAGACGATATCCACGTAGATGCCTTCCCTTTTGTTATCCGCGTATTCATTCTGAAAGGCCGGCTCCGTGCCTTCCTTCTGGGTCACCTTGTATTGCAAGGGGGTCAATTTCTGCCGCAGTTCCGCATCACTGGGTTTGGTGTATTTCGGATCACCGGGAGGATCGGCAGCGGCGGCGTGCCCTGCGCCCCAGGCCTTCTGGAGAAACTGGTCGCGGCCGGAATTCCAGCGATAGTATTTATAACGGACCGGATTCTTTTGGGAATAATCCTGGTGGTAGTCCTCCGCGGGGTAGAAGTTGGTGAGCGGCAAAATTTCCGTCACGATGGGTTTTTTGAAATGGCCGGATTGCGCCAAGGCCTGCTTGGAGGCCTCGGCCAGGCGTTTTTGTTGCTCGCCGTGGTAAAAAATCACGCTGCGGTATTGCGGACCTCGATCTACGAATTGCCCCCCCGGATCCGTGGGGTCCACGTGCCTCCAGAAGTAATCCAGGATCTGCTGGTAAGAGACCTTGGCCGGATCATAGGTCACCCGGACCGCTTCTACATAGCCCTTATCCGCGTAATTTTCATAAGTGGGGTTTTCACCGCGGCCGCCGCTATACCCGGAAATTACCTGGACGACGCCGGGGAGTTTTTCAAAATCCGCCTGCACACACCAGAAGCAGCCCCCCGCCAGGACCGCGGCCGGTAAGTTTTTTCCCGGTTCGGACATCGCTGCACCCCGTTTATCATCTGTGAGGTTTTTAGCAAACCCTACGGCCAAAAAGCCGGTGGTCACCAACAGAATCAGCATAAATGCGGTTTTCATGGAGTATAACCTCAATCAAGCACCTAAACATGGATTCACATCCTACACTTTATTATGTTAAAGCATATCTTTCCAAAAGCAAGGGTGGGGCGGGAGAGATTGGGGGAGGTCGATCTGCGGCGCCTGCCGGCGTGCCGGGCCTGATGCTGCGTTGCTAACGGTTAGCGGCCTATCAGAGAAGATTGAACAATCCGGGGATACCTAATTCCGTGCCAGCCATTGGTATTTATCGATCACTACCCCCTTAAAAAATTCGATCTGCAAGCTGTCCACATTAGATCCCTCCGTAAAAAACGGGGCTTCCGCATAGGTATAATCATAGATGTTTATGCCATTATTAAGAGTTCTTGCCGACAAGGGCGGACCCAACATGGCGATCACCTCATTTTGGGTGGTCTTGCCAATCTCGATGTTATTTATGGCCGCGGTATTATAGGGGCGGCCGCTAGTAGCGCACCCCAGGAACAAGCCGGCTAATACCAGGAGTAACAGATGCTTGGGCATAACCTCCTCCTCCATGTCCCGACTGACTTTTGGTTATTTTTAATCATTGTAGGAGTAAAAGCAAGGGGGAAGTGGCCTTCGAAGCCCCGGGAGGAGTTCTTAAACCAAGAATAAGGGGCGCGGGATAGTAGTGAGAGATAATGCTGCAACCCATTTCAAAACTAGTTTTTTTCTGTCACCCTGAGCGAAGCGAAGGGTCTCAAGTATGTAAAAATGCGAGATTCTTCGCTTCGCACATAATGACAATTTTGTAGAATATAGGGTTTGGAAATGGCTTGGGGGAAACTTTCTACGGGCTAAGTGTCCAGGCAGGCCAGAATCCGGTTCCAGAGGGGGTCCCGGCCTTCTTTGGTGAGGGAGGAAAACCAAATGACGTCGCCGGCGGTGACGCCGAAGGAAGTGAGGGCTCCGGTAAAAAGCTGCATTTGGCGGCGGCGCTCGGCCGGCTTCAGCTTATCAGCTTTGGTCAGGACCGGGATCACCCGGCGCCCCTGGGCCTGGAGGAATTCCCACAGAAAGAGTTCCTCGGCGGCGGGCTGGCGGCGGCCGTCCTGGAGAAAGACCACCGCGGCCAAATTCGGCCGCTCCCCCAGGTAGTCGAGGGCCAGCCGGCCCCAACTGGCCTGGAGTTCCCGGGAGACCGCGGCGTAGCCGAAACCGGGGAGGTCCACGAAATACCAGTGCTGGTTGATGAGGAAAAAATTAAGGGCCCGGGTGCAGCCGGGCTTGGAACTGGTGCGCACCAGTTTCTTACGGCTCAGCAGGGTGTTGATGAGAGAGGACTTCCCCACGTTGGAGCGCCCCAGAAAGGCCACTTCGGGAAGGGCGTCCCCGGGACATTGTTCCGGCGCGTGGACGCTGAGACTAAATTCAGCGGAGAGGATCTTCGGGCTGGTCATGGGCATAGGGGGCGGTTTGAATTCCAATGGTTTATTATAGCCTGATTTCTCTCAAAATTCCAGACCCGGTTAATCGGACCGGGCCTACGGCCAGCCGCCCTTACCCTCTAAGGGTTGACGGGTCTTGCTCTTCCGGGTTAAGGTAACGACATGAAAGGAAACGGGAAGAGAGCCCTGGCCTGGGGCCTGTGGTTCCATTTCTGGCTGGTAATCCTGACCTTCTGGGCCGGGATGCTGGTCATTTTTTGGGCCTATATCGACAAAAACAGTCCCATGATCCACCGCGCCTGCCAGTGGTGGGGCCGGAACCTCCTGAGGATCGCCCACATTCCGGTGCAGGTGGAAGGCCTGGAGCATCTGTCGCCCGGCCAGGCCTATGTCTTTGCCGCCAATCACCGCTCCAACTTTGATATTTTTGTCTTGATCTCGGTCCTGCCGGGCCGGTTTCTCTGGGTTGCCAAGAAAGCGCTCTTCCACATCCCCGTGCTAGGGCTGGCCTTAAGCCGTATGGGCTCCATTTCGGTGGACCGGGACAACCTGCGCTCCGCGGTTCAGAGTCTTGAGCGCGCCACCGCGGTGGTCAAGAGCGGCGTGTCCATGATTATCTTTCCCGAAGGCACCCGGGCGACCTGCCCGGAACTCCTGCCCTTTAAGAAAGGGGTGTTTATCATGGCCATGAAGGCAGGACAGCCCATCGTCCCGGTGAGCATCAGCGGCACCCGGTTCATCCAGCCCCCGGGGGTCATCCGGATGCGCCCCGGGCCTATCAAGGTGGTCATTTCTCCCCCCATTAATCCCGGCGCGGTGAAGCGCAAAGAGGAACTGATGGCCGCCGTGCGCCAGGCCATCGACGCCCGCTATGACCCTGACTTTCCCTTTGGCCCCGGAGGCCGCAATTCCTGATTGGGTGGACCTGACCTTCCTGGGCGGCCTGGGGGAAATCGGTCTGAACATGATGACCCTGGAGACCGCCGACCACCTGGTGGTAGTGGACGCGGGCCTCATGTTCCCGGAAGACCAGATGCTGGGGATCGACATTGTCATCCCCGATTTTTCCTACCTGAGGGAGCGCCGGGACAAGCTTGCGGCCGTGATCCTCACCCACGGGCACGAGGATCATATCGGCGCGGTGCCCTTTTTGCTCAAAGAAATTCCGACGCCGGTGTACGGCACCCCCTTGACCCTGGCCCTCCTCAAAGAGAAGCTCAGGGAACACGGCCTGCTGGACGAGGCTGACCTGCGGGAGATCGTCCCCGGGGAACTTCTGGCCCTGGGACCCTTTGAATTTGAATTCATCCGGGTGTGCCATTCCATCGTGGACGGCGTGGGCTTTGTGGTCCGCACCCCCCAGGGGCTGATCGTCCATTCCGGTGATTTCAAGATCGACCAGACCCCGGTGACCGGGACGGCCATGGACCTGAACCGGTTCGCCCACTACGGCGAAGCCGGGGTCCTGGCCCTGATGTCGGATTCCACCAATGCCGAGCGGCCCGGCTATACCCTCTCGGAGCGCGAGATCGGCATCACCCTGGAGGGCCTTATCCGGGAGGCCGAGGGCCGGGTGATCATCGCGGTCTTTGCCTCGCACATCCACCGGCTGCAGCAGATCGTCAATATTGCCGCCAAGTTCGGGCGCCAGGTGCTGTTCAACGGCAAGTCCATGGTGGTCAACACCCGGCTGGCCAAGGAGTTGGGCTATCTGACCATCCCCGACGGCCTCGAGATCACCGTAGGCGACCTGGAACGGCTGGCCCCCGCCAAGACCATCATCGTCACCACCGGCAGCCAGGGGGAGCCCTTGAGCGCCCTGGCCCGCATCGCGCTGGAGGCCCACAAGCAGATCCGCATCCAGAGGGGCGACCTGGTCATCCTGTCCTCCAAGTTCATCCCGGGGAATGAACGGGCGATCACCACGGTGATCAATAACCTGTATCGCCTCGGGGCCGAAGTGGTGTACCAGGAGGTGGCGGACATCCACGCCTCGGGGCACGCCTCCCAGGAGGAACTGAAGCTGCTTCTGAATCTCACCCGGCCCCGGTACTTCATCCCGATTCACGGCGAGATGCGCCACCTCATCAAGCACACCCGCCTGGCCCGGGCCGTAGGGATTCCCGAAGACGGCATTCTCCTGGCCAACGACCGCGACCAGATCCGGTTCGAGGCCGGAGGTGCGAGCTTTCAGGAGCGGGTGGACTCCGGCCGGGTCTTCGTGGACGGCAAGGGGGTGGGGGACGTCAGCCGCATCGTGCTCCGGGACCGCCGCCATCTGGCCGCGGACGGCGTGGTAATCGCCTACGCTGCGGTGGACCCCGTGGCCGGAAAGATCGTCACCGAGCCGGACCTCATCACCCGGGGCTTCACCCTGGAAGAAGAGCAGGCCCCCCTGTTGGACCAGGCCCGCAAGATTTTCCAGGAGATCGTGCTCCGGGCCTTGAACGAGCCCACCGAGGACTGGCTGGAGATTCAGACCCAGGTGAGCAAGGCCCTGCGCAAGTTCTTCTTCAAACTCCTGGAGCGCCGCCCCATGATCCTGCCGCTGATTTTGACGTTGTAGACCAGCTCCCGGCTTTAATTCCGCTTCTCCGCCGCCAAGGCGATAACTGTTGGCATCCAGCCGGGCTATTCCGATCTCAAAGACAGAATCTCAATTTCAGGCTTTTATCCGGGAAGAAAAGAGATTATACCAAGATGCGATCAAACAGGTAATTTATCTCTCGTAGGGGCGGACCTAGGTGTCCGCCCGGGATTGAGGGCGCACACTCAGGTGCGCCCCTACAGGTCAAGGGTTTCCTGACTTCTAGGGGCGCAACTTGGTATTAATGATTCCTTTGGGGAGGAATGTTCTGAAAACCATAAGACTTATGAGCGGGCGCAGAAAAGGCAGGGCCATGGCTGACCCTGCCTGGGTTTGTGGCCGAATGTGATGACTGGTTAAACCTTCCTGAACTTTCGCCAGCCGATCAGGCCCAGCAGGCCGGAGCCCAGGAGGTACGTGGCGGGCGGGACAGGGACTGTCTGGAAGTCCGGACCAAAATACCCTGTTTCACCAGAAAAAGTCTCGTTCGGGTAGGTTAAAACGGCCGAGGCGGTATATGCACTTATCACATAGGTAACGTTGGGATCCGTGAAGTACCCCTCTGGAGCCCAGGTGAAGAGCTCATTCCCGGTTACTGCGGCAATGCGATAAGTGTGGCCCGCCAATAAGGTAACCGGGGTGGTGGCATGATAGCGGAAGTGCCCGACCAGCGGATCGGCATTGGTTACCGTGGTCGAAGTTAAGAGGTTTTGGTCCAGGTCGTAAATTCCCACATCATGACCCTCGGTCAGGCCATCGCCAAGGTAGTCAAAAAATCCCAATTGGTTAACCGTGAAGCTGGAATTCGCCGTAAATTCAGTCCCCAGGCTGAACGAGACTGTGCTACCACTGGCAGTCGTCGTCGTGGTCCATTCCCAAGCGACGAATGCCGAGGCGGGAGCCGCCAACAGCATAAACATCAGCAACATGCCCAGCAATAACAGTAAGTTTGATTTCCTCATTATCCTTATACCTCCTGTGCGAACGCCAATCAATTATCAAATCTTCTTCATCCCGGAACCCGGCTGTCCTTAGCTGAAGAAAAAAACCGCGACTTCTGTCCGCGCCTCGCGACGGGTTTAGCTTTTGCTTTGACCACGCTATAATCAAATTCATCCATCTGTCAAGTTTTATTAAATCATTATTATAAAAATTAATTCGCCAGGTCTTATCAACGTAGTTTAATAAAAAGGAATGGCAGCTTGCATCCTGGGTTCGATCCCGAAGCGCTTCTTGCTTGTCGATTTTAGTTACGCGTTATGGTCTCGATTCTCTAATTTTCAGGATTGAGGCTTATGGAGCGCTTGACCTCCAGCACCCCGGGCTTGCCTGGGGACGACTCCAATCGGATTAAACCTTTGGGCAATCCCAATAAAATCTGACGGCTGTGAGGCCGGTTGCTGAAAAATATTTTCTTAATGGAGTGATAAAGTTGAAGAGCGTGCTTATGGTGGTATTAGGGTAAGCCTGGCCGAAAGTGCCACAGGGGCCTTTTGTAAACTTGTATAAAATTTCAATACATGCTTATAATCCTCATTATTTCATGGGGGCAGAAGGGGAGATGGCTGAGCAACGGCGACCTTTTCGAATAGTGTTGTTTCTGGTCCTGTGTCTGACCGGGACTTTAGGCCTATCTGAACCATTGCGGGCTCAAAGCAACGGCAATCTGCCGCCGGATTTGCAAAACCTCGTCAGTGAGGCCCTGAAGGCCAATGCTGAAGTCAAGCAGATGGGGTCTCTGGCGAATGCCGCCAAAGAGACTATCAAACCCGCGGGCGCCCTGGAAGACCCCACGGTGTCCTTCAGCATCAATAATCTGCCCACCGACACCTGGCGCCTGAACCAGGACCCCATGACGCAGAAAATGTTGGAGATGTCCCAGAAATTCCCTTTTCCCGGGAAACGCCGTCTCCGGTCCGAAGTGGCCGCGGAGCAGGCCAAATCCGAAGATCTGGCCTATCGGGACAAGACCAACGAGATCAGGGCCAAGGTGGTGGTGGACTATTGGAACCTGGCCCTGGCCTATACCGGATTCGATATTGTCCAAAAGAACAAGCAATTTTGGGAACAGGTGGTCCAGGTGGCCGAGACCCGCTATAAAGTGGGCCAGGGGATGCAGGCCGATGTGCTCCAATCCCAGGTGGAGTTGGGCAACTACCTGGATCGGCTGTTTCAATACAAGCAAAAGCAGGAATCCTTGCAGTCGGACCTGAACGCCTTGCGCTCCCAGCCGCCGCAAACCCCCATCGCGCGCCCCCAGCCCCTGAGACCCCGGCCTTGCGGGCTCAAACTGGATGATCTTTTGGCCCGCGCGGAAGAGCGCCCCCAGCTTCAGGCCCTGAAGGCCCTGGTGGCCAAACAAGAGAAGGCGGTGGACCTGGCCAAAAAGGAGTATTTTCCCGACGCTACCGTCTCCCTGGGTTACGCCTTCCGGGAAACCCTGGGTCCTCCGGTGAATTTGAAACAGGCCGATATGTTCGCCGGCGGGGTGATGTTTAATCTCCCCATCTGGCAGGGCTCCAAGATCAAGCCCCGGATACGGGAAGAACAGCAACGCCAGGCCGCCGCCCAATCAGCCGTGCACAGTACCTGGAATCAGGTGGCGGCCGCCATTAAGGACCGCTACGCCAAGTTGATGCGCCTGTCGCAACAAATCACGCTTTATAACCAGGGGATTATCCCCCAGGCGCGACAAGCGGCGGAAGCCTCCCTGGCCTCTTACCAGGTGGGGAGCCTGGGCTTCGAGCGGCTTTATCAGAACCAGATCGCCGCGTATAACGCCGAACTCACCTTACAGGAATATCTGAAAGACTTTGAAGAAAACTGGGCCGAATTGGAGTGGCTGGTGGGCCAGGACCTGCCCCGGACAGGAGGAAAAAAATGACGCCCGCGGCTCGAGGCAAAAAGGGATGGTTTTGGGGGCCGGCGGTGGGCCTGATCCTGGTATTCCTGGGAGGTTTGTATCTCTCCGGCTATCTGACCCTGCCCTTAGGCCAGCAAAAGCCCAAGGCCCTCTGTTACGTCTCCCCCAATAATCCCAACTATATCAAAGAGGGACCGGGCCAGGACCCGGAGGGTAACGCCCTGGTGCCGGTGTATCCCACGGGAACCCCGGGTCAGGCGCCCGTGGCGCTGACGCCTCCGACGGCTCCCACGGCGCCGGCCCCCGGTGCGCCGGCAGCCCCTCAGAAAGGCCGCAAGATCAAGTATTGGGTGTCGCCCATGGACCCCGGCTACGTCCGGGATAAACCCGGGAAAGCCCCTTGCGGCATGGACCTGGTGCCGGTCTATGAAGAAGTAGGGGAGGCGGCTCCGGGCACCATCACAGTGTCGCCCGCCACCATCCAATCCATGGGGGTCAGGACCGCCAAGGTGGAGGTGCGGCCCCTGTCCCGGGTCACGCTAGCCGTGGGGCTGGTGAATTTTAATGAACGCAGTCTGGCCACTATTACCACTAAAGTGAGCGGCTGGGTGGACCGGCTCTACGTCAATGCCACCGGCGACCCGGTGCGCAAGGGTCAGGCGCTGTTGAGCATCTACAGCCCGGACCTGGTTTCGAGCCAGGAAGAATACCTTCTGGCCTTGCGTAACCTCAAGGCCATGAAAACCAGTCCGGTGAAGGAGATGGCCGAAGGGGCCCGGCGTCTGGCCGAGGCCTCGCGCCGCCGCCTGGAATATTTTGATATCGGACCCGCCCAAATCAACGCCCTGGAGCGTACCGGCCAGGTTAAGAAGCACCTGACGCTGGCCTCCCCGGCCAACGGCATCGTCACCAAGCGCATGATCACCCAGGGGATGTATGTCCAGGCCGGCATGCCGCTCCTGGAGGTGGCCGATCTTTCCACCATTTGGGTGGACGCGGATATCTACCAGTACGAGCTGCCCTGGATCAAGGTGGGCCAACCGGTGGATATGAGCCTGGACTACCTGCCCGGCGAGACCTTCCGGGGCAAGATCGATTACATCTATCCCTATCTCAAGGAAGCCACCCGGACCGCCAGGGTGCGCCTGCGCTTCCCCAACCCGCAGCTCAAGCTCAAGCCCGAGATGTTCGCCCAGGTGAAGATCGAGTCCCCGGTAGCCCACAACGCGGTGGTGGTGCCGTCGGACGCGGTGTTCAACACGGGCCTCAAGCAGCACGTGTTCATCGCCCTGGGCCAGGGCCGCTTCGAGCCCCGGCAGGTCAAGCTGGGGGTGCTGGGCAATGACGGCCTGTACGAGGTGCTCTCGGGCCTGAAAGGGGGCGAGGACGTGGTCACGTCGGCGCAGTTCATGCTGGATTCCGAGTCCCGGTTTAGAGAAGCGGTGCAGTTGATGATGCCGGGCATGGAGATGGGAGCCAAAAAGGAAGGTGAGACCAAGCCGGCCATGCCGGGGATGAAGATGGAGGAGAAGTCTCCGGCCGCACCGGCGCCGTCTCCCATGCCGCCGGGGATGAAAATGGAAGGCCCTAAGGCAGCCCCCCCGGCCGCCATGCCGCCCGGACATAAGCACTAATGGGACTTGGATAAGCCATGATCGCCCGAATCATCGATTTCGTTGCTCGTAACCGTTTCCTGGTGGTGCTGGTCACCATCCTGGTCACCGCCTGGGCGCTCTATGCCACCTATAACCTGGCGGTGGACGCCATTCCCGACCTCTCTGACGTCCAGGTCATTGTGCTCACCGACTATCCCGGCCAGGCCCCCCAGGTGGTGGAAGACCAGGTCACGTATCCCCTGACCACCGCCATGCTGGCTGTGCCCAAAGCCAAGGTGGTGCGCGGCTACTCCATGTTCGGGGAATCCCTGGTGTACATCGTCTTTGAGGACGGCACCGATATTTATTGGGCCCGGACCCGGGTGCTGGAATACCTCAATTTCGTGCGGGGCAAGCTCCCCAAGGAAGTCAGCCCGGCCCTGGGCCCAGACGCCACCGGGGTGGGCTGGGTTTATGAATACATGGTGCAGGACCCCACCGGTAAACATGATCTGGCCCAACTGCGCAGCATCCAGGACTGGTACCTGCGCTACCAACTGCAAACTGTGCCCGGCGTCTCGGAAGTGGCCAGCGTGGGCGGCTTCGTCAAGCAATACCAGGTGGTGGTGGACCCCAACACCCTGGCCTCCTACGGCATCCCCTTGGCCAAGGTCAAGGACGCCATCATGCGCTCCAACAATGACGTAGGAGGAGCCTTAGTCGAGAGCGCCGAAACCGAGTACATGGTTCGGGGCCTGGGCTACATCAAGAATATCCAGGACGTGCAAAATATCGTAGTGGGCGCGGACAGCAGAGGCACGCCCATCATGATCAAGGATATCGGCATCGTGCGCCTGGGGCCCGAGTTGCGCCGCGGCCTGGCCGAAGCCAACGGGCAGGGCGAGGTCGTGGGCGGCATTGTCGTAGCCCGCTTCGGGGAGAACGCCCGGGCGGTCATCGACGGAGTCAAAGCGAAATTAAACGATCTGAAATCGGGCCTGCCGCCGGGAGTGATCGTCACCCCGGCCTATGACCGTTCCAACCTGATCAACCGGGCCGTGGACAACCTGACCCACAAGCTCATCGAAGAAATGATCGTGGTGGCCCTGGTCTGCATCATTTTCCTGCTGCACTTCCGCAGTTCGCTGGTGGCCATCGTCACCCTGCCCCTGGGGGTGCTGATCTCTTTGGGCATCATGTATGAGGCGGGCATCAGCGCCAACATCATGAGTTTGGGCGGCATCGCCCTGGCCATCGGGGTGATGGTGGACGCGGCGGTGATCATGATCGAAAACGCCCACAAGCATATCGAGCACGCGCCGCCGGACGCTCCCCGGGGGCCTCTGATCCTCGAAGCCGCCAAGGAAGTGGGGCCGTCGCTGTTCTTTTCGCTCTTGGTGATCACCGTCTCCTTTCTGCCCATCTTTGCCTTGGGCGCCGAAAGCGGCCGTCTCTTCAAACCCCTGGCCTATACCAAGACCTTTGCCATGGCCGCGGCCTCGCTGTTGGCCATCACCCTGGTGCCCATCATGATGTTGGCCTTCCTCCGGGGCAAAATCCCGGCGGAATCCCGAAACCCCATCAACCGGGTGGCCCAGGCCATCTATCACCCTCTCCTGGCGGGGGTGCTGCGGTTTCCCCTCCTGGCCATCGGGGTGGCGGTGATCCTGGTGCTGGTCACGATCTATCCCTTCTCCCAGTTGGGCTCCGAATTCATGCCGCCCATCAACGAGGGCGACCTGCTGTACATGCCCACCACCATGCCGGGCATCTCCATCACCGAAGCCAAGAATATTCTGCAGCAGACGGACCGCATCATCCGCACTTTCCCTGAGGTGGAAAACGTCTTCGGCAAGGCTGGCCGGGCTGAGACGGCTACCGACCCGGCGCCCTTGAACATGATCGAGACCACCATCCGCCTCAAGGACCCCAAGGAGTGGCCGCCGGGAGTGACCATGGAAGGGCTCATCCGGAAGATGGATGAGGCGGTCAAATTCCCGGGGCTCTCCAATTCCTGGGGCTATCCCATCAAGATTCGCGTCGACATGCTCTCCACCGGGATCAAGACCCCCATCGGCCTGAAGATCACCGGGCCCGATCTCGAGGTGCTCAACACCCTGGGGACCCAGGCCGAAGCCTTATTTAAGAGCATCCCCGAAACCGCCAGCGCCTTCGCGGAACGCACCACCGGGGGCTATTACCTGGATTTCGACATTAAGCGGAGGGAGGCGGCCCGCTACGGCCTCACCGTGGGGGACGTTCAGGATGTCATCCGCAGCGCCTTGGGAGGTATGAACCTCACCTACACGGTGGAGGGCCTGGAGCGTTACCCGGTCAACCTGCGTTATTTCCAGGATTTCCGGGATAACCTGCCGGCCCTGCGCCGGGTGTTGATCCCCACACCCGCCGGAGCCCCGATTCCCATGGAGCAGGTGGCCGACCTCAAGATTCACCAGGGTCCGCCCATGATCTTCAGCGAAAGCGCCCGGCGGACCTCCCTGATCTACGTGGACATCCACGATATCGATGTGGGCAGCTATATCAAAAAGGCCCAGGCCCTCTTCGCTGAAAAACTCAAGATGCCTCCGGGGTATTCTTATTTCTGGAGCGGCCAGTTTGAATACATGGAGACGGCCCGGAAGCGCCTGACCACCATCGTCCCCCTCACCCTGGCCATTATTTTCTTTATCCTCTATATCAATACCCAGTCCATCACCAAGGTGTTCATCGTGCTGTTGGCGGTGCCCTTCTCCCTAGTGGGGGCCATCTGGCTCCTTTATCTGTTGGGGTATCATATCAGCGTGGCGGTGATCGTCGGGCTCATTGCTCTGGCCGGGTTGGACGCGGAAACGGGGGTGGTGATGCTCCTCTACCTGGACATCGCCTATCACCGGGCCGAAAAAGAGGGACGCCTCCTCACTTACCGGGATACGGAAGACGCGGTTATGGAAGGCGCGGTGCAGCGGCTGCGGCCCAAGCTCATGACCGTCATGGCCATCCTGGTGGGTCTGGCGCCGCTCATGTACGGCAGCGGCACCGGCTCCGAGGCCATGAAACGCATCGCAGCCCCCATGGTGGGCGGGGTAATCACCTCTTTCTTATTGGAACTCTTTATCTACCCGTCGATCTATCTGCTCTGGAAGTGGCACTTCGAGGTGAAGAAGTCAGTACCCGCCAGCCTGGGCGAGCCTGGAACTCCGGAATAATCCAGGCGCGGTTAATCTGCACCTAACAAGCCAAGAGGAGGAAAAACGATTATGCACAAGATCTTGATATTTTTGGTCGTAATGATCACCCTGGCCCTGGCGGCCCCGGTGCTGGCCCAGCCAGGCCCCGGGGGCGGCATGGGCATGGGGCCCCGCTTGTATAATCCCCAGACCGTGACCACGGTCACCGGCCAGGTGGAAAAACTGGAAGAGCTCAGCATGGGGCCGAGCGGGGGCATGGGCATGAAGTTCCAAGAGGCCCGCCTCAAGACGGAGAAGGGCAGCCTCCTGGTGCATCTGGCCCCTACCTGGTATCTGGACCAGCAAAAGTTCGCGCTGAAAGCCGGGGATACCGTCAAGGTCACCGGCTCCCAAGTTACCCTGAACAACCAGCCGGCCATCATTGCCAAAGACGTGGAGGTGAACGGCAAAACCTTGAAGCTGCGAGACGACCAGGGCCTGCCGGCCTGGCGGGGCATGGGACGCGGCGGCATGGGCCAGGGACAGGGCATGGGTCCCGGCGGGGGCACGAAAAAAGGACCCTCCGGCATGTAATCAAGACCACTGATTACATCCCGTACAGCCAAGCATCGAGGGCCGGTTTCCCGGCCCTCATATTTTTGTTATAACTCCACCGACTTTCCTGCCCCAGAACTCATCTTTACATTTCCCCGGCAATGCTTATTTTTTGGAAAGCGGCGGGGTCTGGGGTGGCGCCCTCCCCTGCCGATCCACCCCTACAATTTATACTCGCGAGGGGGAAAGAGTCCTCATCACCATGAAGAGGGAAAGACTATAACCCGGATCAGGCCTGATCCGGGTGGAATCGAGAGGAACCAGGCAATGAATAGGCGATGGTGGGCCCCAGCAGGCTTGCTGATGCTGTTGTCGTTAGTTGCCGGGTGTGCCGCCCCAGGGGCATCATACCAGGGCCCTGACACCGGAGAAACCTACTATAGCGACGTGCCGCCTTCCTTTTATGACAACGACCCGATGTTGAGGCAGTGGTTCACCGCGCCCTATTGGATGCCCGATGTCGACCATTGATTTCCCGTAACCGTTCAGTTCCCCTTCTGAGAGGGGACAAATTATTTTGAAATTAATGGAAAAAATGCATAAGGGCTAGTTATTTTGTGAAAAATGGTGTATCCAAGGTCTTGTGGAACCAAGACCG
>JALNYP010000213.1 GCA_023229795.1 Syntrophobacterales bacterium | reverse complement strand
AATTTCGGTTTGGAGCTGTTGATGATCCTCCTTACTCTCCAGGCATTCATAGGCCAGATTCAGCGCCGCCAGGATTGCCAGGTCACTCAAGGGCCGGGTGGGAAAGGCCTGCTGCAATTCGCGCAGTTGGGCATCAACCTCCCGCGCCACGGCATGCAGGCTATCCTGAGACATGCTCCCCTTTAAGGTGAAGGTGCGGCCCAATATTTCCACCGTCACCGGCGTGGGCTCCTGGACCGGATCTATGCCGATTCTCCCGTATCGATAATCTTTAAGCGGTTGAGGATCTTATCGATCCGCTCCCGGACCGTCTCCCGTTCCTGGGAGACCCGGGCCAGCGTCGCCTCGGCTTCCTTGAGGGCCTGTTCCTTTTCGCCCAGGGTCTTTTGCAGCGCCGCGTTGGCCTCCTGCAAGACGTTTACTTTGCTCAAGACCAGTTCCAGTTTCTGTTCCAAGGTGTTAAACAGATCAGTTACCACGCGTATCCCCCATCAAGTATTGATTGTGCTCTTGCGAGGCGTAATTGTCAAGCATTTTTACCCCGTTGGCGGGACCAGGGTTTCCCGCAGGCGGGCCGCCAGGTGGGTGTACCGCCGCACGGGCCGGTCATTCCTGATGGCCATGCCCAGGGCCCGCTTGCTGCCCAGGATAACCACCAGGCGACGCCCCCGGGTGAGGGCGGTGTATAGGAGATTCCGCTGCAGCATCATATAGTGGTGGGTGGTGAGCACCAGCGCCACGGCGGGAAACTCACTGCCCTGGGCCTTATGCACCGTCACCGCATAGGCCAGGGTGAGATCCTCCCGTTCTCCGGCATCATAGGTGATCACCCGGCCGTCAAAATCCACCTGGAGCTGGCCGGTGGCAGCCAGAAACCCGCAAACCTGGCCGATATCGCCGTTAAATACTTCTTTGTAATAATTATTCCTCAGTTGCATGACCTTGTCATGGCGGCGGTAAACGCGGCCGCCCCAGGACCAGCGGTCACTCTCGGGGTTGAGACGCTGCTGCAACTCCTGGTTGAGGGTCTGGATGCCCACCGGGCCCCGGTGCATGGGCGTAATCACCTGGAGGTCTCGCAGGGGGTCCAACCCGTAGCGCCGGGGCAGTTCCTCGGCCACCAGGTCCAGGAGCCTGGCCTTGAGGGCCTCGGGATCATCCAGCTCCAAGAAGACGAAGTCGTCTTTGCCAAACTTTTGGGGTAGAAAGGGGTATTCCCCCTGATTGATGCGGTGGGCGTTCACCACGATGAGGCTCTCTTTGGCCTGGCGGTAGATCTGGGTAAGGCGGGCCACCTTGACGACCCCGGAATCGATCAGGTCTTTGAGGATGTTGCCCGGGCCCACTGCCGGGAGCTGGTGAGCGTCCCCCACCAGGATGAGGCGGGCGGCGGCGGGCACGGCCCGGAGCAGGTGATACATCAGGTAGGTATCCACCATGGAGGTCTCATCCACCACCACCACTTCCGCCTTCAAAGGCTCCGCCGGACCGCGGCGGAAGCCGCCGGTCTGGGGGGAAAATTCCAGGGCCCGGTGGATGGTGGTGGCGGTCATGCCGGTGGTCTCGCTCAGGCGCTTGGCGGCCCGGCCGGTGGGGGCCATGAGCAGGACCCGGGCGCCCAGGCCCTGGTAAAGGTCCAGGATGCAGCTGACAATGGTGGTCTTGCCGGTGCCGGGGCCGCCGGTAATGACGAGCACCTTGTCCATGAGGGCCGCGGCCACAGCCTTGGTCTGCTCCGGGGCCAGGGTCAAACCGCGCTGCTGCTGGACCCGGGCAATGAGGTCCTCGAGATGGAGCGGCGGGTGGCTCCCGCCGGCAGTGATCAGGCGCCCCAAAGACTGGGCCACCCCGGTTTCCGCCACCCAGGCGGGTTTTTTATAGACGCCCCGGCCGGCCGGCAGCTCCGGCAGCACCACCCGCCCGGCCCGGGCCAGGTCCTCCAGAGTCCCCAAAAGGGGCGGGCGGGGGACATGGAGCAATTCCTCGGTCCGGCTGAGGAGCACCTCTTCCGGGACATAGACGTGGCCTTCCCCGGCCATGGTGTCCAGAAGGTGCAGCAGCCCCGCCGCCAGGCGGGCCGGGGTCAGGGGGTCAAGGTTGAGGCGGCCGGCCAGGCGGTCGGCGGTGAGAAACCCCAGGCCGTGGATATCCAGGGCCAGTTGATAGGGGTTGGTGGTCACCACTTCCACCGCCCCGGCGCCGTACTGCTGATAGATCTTGGTGGCCATGGCCATACCCACGCCCAGGCCCTGCAGCGCCACCAGAACCTCCCGGGCCGCTTTATGGGTTTGCCAGTCCCGGCGAATCTGGTCCATCTTCTTAGGCCCGATCCCGGACACCTCCGTGAGGCGCTCCGGGTGGTCGCCGATCACCGTCAGGGTCTCGGGCCCGAAATGGGCCACCAGGCGCTGGGCCAGTTCGGGGCCGATGCCCTTGATGAGCCCCGAGGCCAGATATTTTTCGATGCCGGCCACGGTGGCGGGGAGCACCGCGTACCACCACACCACCCGGAACTGCTCCCCCCACTTGGGATGCACCTCGTAGCGGCCCTTGAGGTGGAGCTGTTCCCCTTCTTTGACCGCGGCCAAAGGGCCCACCACG
>JALNYP010000083.1 GCA_023229795.1 Syntrophobacterales bacterium | reverse complement strand
TGCTTTGGCGGGGTGGTCCTCCGGGATGTTCAGGCCATCAAAATTGTGGGCCTCCGTCTCGACCTCGGGCCCCTCTTCCACGTGAAAGCCCAGGGGGCGGAAGACCTCCACCAGACGGTCCATGAGCCGGTTCAGCGGATGGAGTGCGCCGCAGACCGGTACGGGCGGTGGCAGGGTGCGATCCCAGCTTGAGGCCAGTGCGTTCAGGTTCTTTCGGGCTGCTTCCAACTCCGTCTGGCGGGCCTTCAGCCCTTCTTCCCACTGCTGCTTGAGGCCGTTGATCGCGGCGCCCAGGTCGCGCTTCTGCTCCCTGGGAGCGACTTTCAACAGCTCCATCAGCCGAGCGGCGTGGCTGCCATCGCGGCCCACGTAGACGCCCTTGAGGCGCAGCAGGGCATCAAGGTCCCCACAGGCGGCCAGTGCATCTGGAAAGGCCTGCCCTGCCTCGATGATCTCCACTGGCAACAAATGGTCCATGATGCCCTCAACACAAGGAAAGGCCGCTCGCGCGGCCTTTCGGGTGTCTGCGACGTGCTGCGTTCGCGATCAGCCCTTGGCCACGGCCACGAGCTTGGTAAACGCTTCGGGGTTGCGCACCGCGAGATCCGCGAGGATCTTGCGGTCGAGGTCCACCGAGGCCTTCTTCAGGCCACCCATGAACTTCGAATAGCTGGTGCCGTTCTGGCCACAGGCGGCGCTGATGCGCACCACCCAGAGACGGCGGAAGTCGCGCTTCTTGACCTTGCGGTCACGGTAGGCGTAGCCGAGGGCCTTCTCGACGGCTTCCTTGGCAGAGCGGTACAGGCGGGACTTGGCGCCGTAGAAGCCCTTGGCGAACTTCATCATGCGCTTGCGGCGCTGGGCGCGCTTAAAGCCACGTTTTACGCGAGTCATGTTGCTTCCTTTCCTCGAGGCAGCTCAGTGAAGAGCGTTTGAAAGCCTCATCGGGGGTGGCCTCAGCCACCGGGTTGAACCTTCGATTGTAGGGGCGAAGGCTTTGTGGGGCAAGCTGCACGCAGGCTGCGCCTGCGCGTTAGCGGGATTCCCGAAGGGAATCCCGCAGGCGATCAAGCGTAAGGCAGCATCGCTGCGACAGCCTTGGTATCAGCCTTCGAGACCATCCGGCCCATGTCCAGCTGACGCTTTCGCTTGGCCGTCTTCTTGGTGAGGATGTGGCGCTGGTGCGAGCAGCCGCGCTTGAACTTGCCACTGGCGGTCTTCTTGAACCGCTTCTGGGCACCCTTGTGGGTCTTGATCTTGTAGCTCATGGGTTCCTCACTGAATCGGGGCTGTTGGGGCTTCGGTGACGGGCGTCTCGGGTTTGGCGGTCTTGGGTTTCTTTGGTGCTTTCGGAACTTCGATGATCCGCGGTGCGAGGATCGCGTGCATGTCTCGACCATCAATGCCGGCACCCTTTTCAACAATGGCTTTGTCGCCAACGCGCTGGATGACTTCCTCGATGATCCGGTAGCCGATGTCGCGGTGGACGACTTCTCGCCCGCGGAACATGACCACCACTTTGACTTTGTCTTCCTCCTCCAGGAACCGCAGGATGTGCTTCACCTTGAAATCAAAATCGTGATCATCGGTCTTGGGGCGGAACTTCACTTCCTTGACCACAATGTTCTTCTGTTTGGCCCGGGCCGCATGCTCCCGCTTTGCTTCCATGAACTTGTACTTGCCGTAGTCCATGATCCGACATACGGGTGGCTGGGCGTTTCCGGCCACTTCCACCAAGTCGAGGCCACGTTCTTCTGCGATCCGGATGGCCTGGTGGGGAGGCATCAAGCCTAGCTGTTCGCCATCTTCAGAGATGACGCGGACCTCTTGGGCCCGGATGCCGTCGTTGATGCGGGTCTCGTTAGGACGAATGGTTCCTCCCCTAGTTGCACAAGGACAAAAAGTCTATCACCGGAGTGGACTCACGCCAAGCACGGAAAACACAGTCAACGCTGGCGACTGCGAACTTCGCCGGACAAGGTCGCCAGGAATCCGTCCAGGGCCTGCACCCCGAGATCTCCCCGGTGGCGGTGGCGCACCGACACGGTACCTGCCTCGGCTTCACGGTCCCCGATCACCAGCATGTAGGGCACCTTCGCCAGCTGAGCATCGCGAATCTTCGCTTTCAGGCTTTCGTTCCGCAGGTCAAGGTCCGCCCTGAGACCGAGAGCCTTGGCCGCGGCGGCGGCTTCGGTCGAGAAGGCATGAGCGCGATCGGTGATGGGCAACACCGCCACCTGCACGGGAGCCAACCAGGCGGGAAAGGCCCCGGCCGTGTGCTCCACGAGGATTCCCATGAACCGCTCCAGGCTGCCCAGGATGGCCCTGTGCAGCATGATGGGCCGGCCTTCGCTCCCGTCAGCCTGCGTGTAATTCAGATCGAAGCGCTCCGGCAGCATGTAATCCACCTGAAGGGTGCCCAGCTGCCAGGGCCGCTTGAGGGCATCCAGAATCTGGAACTCGATCTTGGGCCCATAGAACGCGCCTTCCCCAGGGTTGAGGGTGAACGGCATGCCGGCCTCGTTCAGGGCTTCGCTCAGGGCGGTTTCCGCGGCGTCCCAGATGGCATCCGAACCCAGCCGTTTCTCCGGCCTGGTGCTCAGCGCCACGCGCATTCCGTCAAAGCCGAAGGTGTCGTAGACCTCCTTCAGCAGGGCGAGGAAGTCGGCCATTTCGGCCTTGATCTGATCAGGCGTGCAGTAGATATGGGCGTCGTCCTGGCAGAAGGTGCGCACCCGCGTCAGACCGTGGGTCACGCCACTGCGCTCATAGCGATGCAGACGGCCGAAATCGGCGTAGCGGATGGGCAGGTCCCGGTAACTGTGCTTCTGGCTGCCAAACATGAGGCAGTGACCGGGGCAGTTCATGGGTTTCACCGCGTACTCGCGCTCTTCGGCGGTGGTGAAATACATGTTCTCAGCGTAGTTGTCGTAATGCCCGCTGGTCTTCCAGAGGGCCACATCGAGGATCTGGGGCGTGATGACCTCGCTGTAGCCGTATTTGAAGTAGAGCTCGCGGATATAGGTCACCAGCTCGTTGTAGACCTGGGTGCCCTTGGGGTGGAAGAAGGGTGACGCGGGGGCCTCGGGGTGGAAGGAATAGAGGCCCAACTCCTTGCCGAGTTTGCGGTGGTCGCGGGCCTTCGCCTCCTCCAACCGCGTCAGGTGCTCGTCCAGTTCCTTCTGGGTGTGAAAGGCCGTGCCATAGATGCGGCTGAGCATCTGATTCCGCTCGTCGCCCCTCCAGTAGGCACCCGCAATGCTGAGCAGCTTAAAGGCCTTCAACTTCGATGTGCTGGGCACGTGGGGACCACGGCAGAGGTCGTAGAAGTCGCCCTGCCGGTAGCCACCGATCAGTTCACCCGAGGGGATGCTGGAGACAATCTCGACCTTGAGCGGCTCTCCCATGGCCTGGAACCTGGCCACGGCCGCGTCCCGTTCGAGGTCCTCCCTGACCACCTCGACCCCCTCTGCGACAATTTTTCGCATCTCTGCCTCGATGGCCGGCAGGTCCTCGGGCGTGAACGGCTTGTCGACCCAGAAGTCGTAGTAAAAACCATCCTCGATGACAGGGCCAATGCCCACCTTCGCGCCCGGATAGAGCCGCTTGACGGCATGAGCCAGAAGGTGCGCCGTGGAATGGCGAATCAGCTCCAGGCTCTCGGGGGCCTTGCTGGTGAGGATCTCGACCTTGGCCCCCGTCACAAGAGGGGTCTTCAGGTCCGCCAGCCGACCATCGACCTTGATGGCCAGAGCCGCCTCCAGAAGGCGTGCGCCGATGCCTCCCGCCAGGTCGGCCCCAGTGGCGCCCTCGGCCAGTTGCCTGAGGGAGTCGTCTGGAAGTCGGACCTCGATGGGCATAGGTGCCTCGAAATAAGGTGATAATTTTATCAGTAAAACAGCTCCGGGCCATCAATTGTGATGGCCCGGAGGGGATTTAACGTCGCAGCGACCTACTTTTCCACTCCTGTGCGGAGCAGTATCATCGGCCCTCCAGGTCTTAACGGCCGTGTTCGGGATGGGAACGGGTGTGACCCCTGGGGTAAAACCGCGACGAAGGGTAGAAGGGTTGAGAAGGGTTAAGGCGAGGCGCCCGAGGGCGCGTCGTGGGTGTTGAAAGTCATGTAATTGATTGATGAAAGGTCAAGTCTATGGACCGATTAGTACCGCTAAGCTGAAGCCGTTACCGGCCTTACACATGCGGCCTATCAACGTGGTGGTCTTCCACGGGTCTCATAGGGAGATCTCATCTTGAGGGGTGTTTCGCGCTTAGATGCTTTCAGCGCTTCTCACTTCCCAACTTAGCTACCCAGCATTGCATTTGGAAACACAACTGGAACACCAGAGGTCAGTCCATCCCGGTCCTCTCGTACTAAGGACAGGTCCTCTCAAATCTCCTGCGCCCACACTAGATAGGGACCGAACTGTCTCGCGACGTTCTGAACCCAACTCACGTACCACTATTGATCGGCGAACAGCCGAACCCTTGGGACCTGCTTCAGCCCCAGGATGTGATGAGTCGACATCGAGGTGCCAAACCTTGCCGTCGATATGAACTCTTGGGCAAGATCAGCCTGTTATCCCCGGCGTACCTTTTATCCGTTGAGCGATGGCCCTTCCATTCGGGACCACCGGATCACTATAACCTGCTTTCGCACCTGCTCGTCGTGTCTGACTCGCAGTCAAGCTCCCTTATACTATTGCGCTCTACGGCTGATTTCCAAACAGCCTGAGGGAACCTTCGTACGCCTCCGTTACGCTTTAGGAGGCGACCGCCCCAGTCAAACTACCCGCCTGACATTGTCTTCCACCCGGATCACGGGTGCGAGTTAGAGATCAGCGTTAAACAGGGTGGTATCTCAAGGGTGACTCCACCGACCCTAACGAGCCAGTTTCATAGTCTCCCACCTATCCTGCACAGTCCAACGCCAACCTCAATGTCAAGGTGTAGTAAAGGTGCACGGGGTCTTTCCGTCTAAGTGCGGGTAACCGGCATCTTCACCGGTGCTACAAGTTCGCTGAGTCTCTGCTGGAGACAGTTCCCAGATCGTTACGCCATTCGTGCAGGTCGGAACTTACCCGACAAGGAATTTCGCTACCTTAGGACCGTTATAGTTACGGCCGCCGTTCACCGGGGCTTAAATTCGTAGCTTCGCTTGCGCTGACCACTCCTCTTGACCTTCCGGCACCGGGCAGGCGTCAGCCCCTATACCTCCTCTTTGGAGTTTGCAGAGACCTGTGTTTTTGTTAAACAGTCGCCTGGGACATTTATGTGCCACCACCTCGGGCTATGAACCCTACCGTGGTACCCCTTCTCCCGAAGTTACGGGGTTAATTTGCCGAGTTCCTTCAGCAGAGTTCTCTCAAACGCCTGAGGATTCTCTCCTCGACTACCTGTGTCGGTTTGCGGTACGGACACAAATACCTCTCCTTAGCAGCTTTTCTCGGCAGTGTAGGATTAAGACTTTTCGTCAGAAACCTTGAGCTCATGGCACCCGGACTTCCCTAAGCACCACCCTTGGATCCTTTCACAGGACATTCCATAGCCCTGCGTCCCTACCTTCCTGCGTCCCTGCATCGTACAAACGAAGTATTCATGGTGCTGGAATATTAACCAGCCTTCCATCGCCTACGCCTTTCGGCCTCGGCTTAGGGCCCGACTAACCCAACGCGGATTGACCTTGCGTTGGAAACCTTAGTCTTACGGCGGACAGGGTTCTCGCCTGTCTTTACGCTACTTATGCCGACAGAGTCTCTTCCCATGTCTCCAGCTGTCCTTACGGTCAACCTTCACAGACGTAGGGAATGCTCCCCTACCACTTACGTTCGCAGCTTCGGTAACATGCTTGAGCCCCGTTGAATTGTCGGCACAGACCCGCTTGACCAGTGAGCTATTACGCTTTCTTTAAAGGATAGCTGCTTCTAAGCTAACCTCCTGGCTGTCTAAGCACATCCACATCCTTTTCCACTTAGCATGTATTTTGGGACCTTAGCTGGCGATCTGGGTTCTTTCCCTCTCGACTACGGATCTTATCACCCGCAGTCTGACTGCCGGACTTCACGGCGTGCCATTCGAAGATTGGTTGGATTCAGTAAGCTGGTAAGCCCCCTAGTCCATTCAGGTCTCTACCTGCACGACGAAACATCCGACGCTAGCCCTAAAGCTATTTCGGGGAGAACGAGCTATCACGGAATTTGATTGGCCTTTCACCCCTATCCTCAACTCATCCAAGCGGTTTTCAACCCACACTGGTTCGGACCTCCAATAGGTTTCACCCTACCTTCATCCTGGTCAAGGATAGATCATCCCGTTTCGCGTCTATTTCCAGCGACTGTCGCCCTATTCAGACTCGGTTTCCCTACGACTTCGCCTCATCGGCTTCGCCTCGCCACTGAAAATAACTAGCCGGCTCATTATGCAAAAGGCACGCGGTTCCCCTGGTTACTTCCGAAGAATTAACCATAGGGGTTCCACTGCTTGTAGATTGACGGTTTCAGGTTCTATTTCACTCCCCTCATCGGGGTTCTTTTCGCCTTTCCCTCACGGTACTGGTTCACTATCGGTCAGATGAACATATTTAGCCTTACCGCATGGTCGCGGCAAATTCTGTCAAGGTTTCTCGTGCCCCGACATACTTGGGAACACCACTCAGAGTCCTAGTAGCTTTCGCATAAGGGGCTATCACCCTGTATCGCCGGCCTTTCCATGCCGTTCCGCTAACTATAGGTTTTGTAACTCTGTGTTGAGGGGCAGCCTCAACCTGTAGGTCCCACGACCCCCCATACGCAACGCCTGCCGCTTACACGTATGAGGTTTGGGCTCTTCCGGTTTCGCTCGCCGCTACTACCGGAATCACTGTTGTTTTCTGTTCCTGTGGGTACTGAGATGGTTCACTTCCCCACGTTCGCTTCTCAAAGCCTATGAATTCAGCTGAGAGATGACTGAGCTTTCACCCAGCCGGGTTTCCCCATTCGGACATTCCCGGATCACCGTTCGCGTGCAACTCCCCGAGACTTTTCGCAGCTTACCACGTCCTTCATCGCTGTCATCTGCCAAGGCATCCACCGTCAACCCTTTGTAACTTGGCCTTCCATCAATGAATTACATTGACTTCAAACCCACAAAAAGTATTCACTTTGCTAACTTGCCTCGCCTTAAGCCCACCACGTCTCTAGCAACGCGATGGATCACCCTTCTCTATTCCTTCTATTTGACTGTCAAATACGCTCTGTCTTTCGACCGCTGACCCTAAAGTCAACCTTGAGCTGGATTCAAATCCCTCGGGATCTCAACTCAGCTCAAGCATCACCGTGATGCCTCGCTTCCTCCTCGGCCCCCCCTCGGGCGACAATCGACTTCGTCGATTCCGTCCTATTTCGCAATCCTGCGAAATGGTGGTGGGCCTAGGTGGATTCGAACCACCGACCTCACGCTTATCAGGCGTGCGCTCTAACCAGACTGAGCTATAGGCCCTCGCGCTAACGCTCGGGGGGGCTATAGGCCCCTGTTCGTGCTCCAGCGGGCGCTGGTGGACCCGACCGGGATCGAACCGACGACCTCCTGGATGCAAACCAGGCGCTCTCCCAGCTGAGCTACGGGCCCATATAAGCGGTACCGATGCCTCGTTGGGAGGTCGATTCCAGTCTATCGCAACGCTCTCGCGTTGCTCCCACTCGCTTTCGCTCGCGGAGACTGGACCTCCTGGATGCAAACCAGGCGCTCCCATCTAAGCTACGGGCCCAGTTACGGACGCCTAAGCACGCTCGTCAAAGATTGCCGAGCGTCTTTAAAAACCGGATAGATACTGCGATTTAGGAAGCGTTGACCTATCGTCACCCCTAAAGGTGACTCTCCTTAGAAAGGAGGTGATCCAGCCACAGGTTCTCCTACAGCTACCTTGTTACGACTTCACCCCAATCACCAAGTTCACCATTGAGACCTAGCTCCCTTGCGGGTTACCACAGCCTCTTCAAGTGCTCCCGGCTTTCGTGATGTGACGGGCGGTGTGTACAAGGCCCGGGAACGTATTCACCGTATCATTCTGATACACGATTACTAGCGATTCCACCTTCATGTAGTCGAGTTGCAGACTACAATCCGAACTGAGGACGACTTTCTCCGATTAGCTCCATCTCGCGACTTTGCAACGGTTTGTATCGCCCATTGTAGCACGTGTGTAGCCCTGGACATAAGGGCCATGAGGACTTGACATCATCCCCACCTTCCTCCCGGTTAACCCGGGCAGTCCCCGTAGAGTTCCCGCCATGACGCGCTGGCAACTACGGGTAAGGGTTGCGCTCGTTGCGGGACTTAACCCAACATCTCACGACACGAGCTGACGACAGCCATGCAGCACCTCTGCTACAGTTCTTGCGAAAAGGCACATCTCTGCACCGGTCCATAGCAGTTCAAGCCCAGGTAAGGTTCTTCGCGTTGCGTCGAATTAAACCACATGCTCCACCGCTTGTGCGGGCCCCCGTCAATTCCTTTGAGTTTCAGCCTTGCGACCGTACTCCCCAGGCGGAACACTTAACGCGTTAGCTCCGGCACGGAAGGGGTCAACTCCCTCCACACCAAGTGTTCATCGTTTACAGCGTGGACTACCAGGGTATCTAATCCTGTTTGCTACCCACACTTTCGCGCCTCAGCGTCAGTTACTGTCCAGGTGGCCGCCTTCGCCACTGGTGTTCCTCCTCATCTCTACGCATTTCACCGCTACACGAGGAATTCCACCACCCTCTCCAGTACTCTAGCCTTCCAGTCTCAGATGCAGTTCCCAAGTTGAGCTCGGGGATTACACATCTGACTTAAAAAACCGCCTACGCGCCCTTTACGCCCAATAATTCCGAATAACGCTTGCCCCCTCTGTATTACCGCGGCTGCTGGCACAGAGTTAGCCGGGGCTTCCTCTCCAGGTACCGTCAAGTACACACGCTATTAACATGCGCACCTTCGTCCCTGACGACAGGGTTTTACAGTCCGAAGACCTTCATCACCCACGCGGCGTTGCTGCGTCAGACTTTCGTCCATTGCGCAAAATTCCCCACTGCTGCCTCCCGTAGGAGTCTGGACCGTGTCTCAGTTCCAGTGTGGCCGATCACCCTCTCAGGCCGGCTACTGATCGTCGCCTTGGTGGGCCATTACCCCGCCAACTAGCTAATCAGACGCAGGATCCTCTCCTTGCCCCAGGCCTTGCGGTCCCCAGGTTTCACCTCCAGCATCCCAGCCAAAGGTCTCATGCGGTATTACCACTCCTTTCGGAGCGTTATTCCCCACAAAGAGGTAGATTTCCCACGCGTTACTCACCCGTCTGCCATGCACCTTGCGGCACATCCGACTTGCATGTGTTAGGCACGCCGCCAGCGTTCATTCTGAGCCAGGATCAAACTCTCAAGTTTCATTCTGAACTCTCCATCCCAATCCCACTCTCGTGGCACTGAGAAAAATGTTCTGGTCGAATATTTCTTCTGAATTCTGCCCCCCATCCTAAGACGCTGGACAAAACCCTCAAAGGCTTCCTATATCTTCTATCCGGTTTTCAAAGACGCTCCCATGCTCCTCAGCACGGTCCAAGGTCGCCTTCCGGCCCCCTCCAGCACCCCGCAGCCTCAACTGCGCAGGACATTCAGACTATCATCAACACACTCCCTTGCAAGCGAAAATTTATACCGCCGACCCCAAAGCTTCTTTCATCGCTGAACCTTAGGCCATCATGGGCCATCGGAGAGCCCATGAAGACCCTTCGCAAAGCCGTCATTCCTGTCGCGGGCCTGGGCACCCGTTTTCTTCCGGCCACCAAGGCCCAGCCGAAGGAAATGCTCCCCCTCGTCGACACCCCCGTCATCCAATACGTCGTGGAAGAGGCCATCCGCGCCGGCATTGAGAGCCTGGTGCTGGTGACCGGTCGCGGGAAGGCTGCCATCGAAAACCACTTTGACGTGGCGTACGAGCTGGAGGACACCCTCCGCCGCAGGGGGAAACAGGAGGATCTCGATCTCGTCCAGGGCATCAGCCACCTGGCCCAGTTCGCCTATGTGCGCCAGGGAGAGCCTCTTGGCCTCGGCCACGCCGTGCTGTGTGCGCGCCACGCGGTAGGCGAGGAACCCTTTGCCCTCCTGCTGGGCGATGACGTGTTCGACGAGGGCGATTCCGCGCTGAACGCCCTCATCGCCGCCCACCACGCCACCGGGAAATCCGTCGTGGGTGTGCAGGAGGTGCCCCTCGAACATGTTTCGCGCTACGGAATCGTCAACGCACCCGCGGATCAACACGACGTCTGGGATGTGACATCCATTGTCGAAAAACCGCTGCCCGCCGATGCCCCCAGCCGGTGGGCCGTCGTGGGTCGCTATGTGCTCGAACCCCGCGTATTCGATCACCTCGCCGCCCTGGAACCCGGTGTGGGTGGGGAGTACCAGCTCACCGATGCCCTGGCCGCCCTCGCGCGCGAAGGCCGGTTGGTCGCCGCACCCATTCCGGCCAAGCGGTACGACACCGGGAACAAGCTGGACTATCTGAAGGCGAACGTGGAATTCGCGCTCAAGCGCGAGGACCTGCGCGCCGATTTCGCAGCCTACCTGAAGGAACTCTCACGCAGTCTCTAGGCAGTCGCCCCAAACCAATCTACTCGCCCCAATGGCAAGACCTGCGCGAGGCGCCGATCTGCGACGCCTCTAGCGCCTCAGGCGGAGCGCGTTGAGCACCACGGTCAGGGAGCTCAACCCCATGGCCACGCCGGCCAGCATGGGGCCACCGAACCGCTCGAGCTGCCCGAAGGCCGCGAGCGGCACCAGCAGCAGGTTGTAACCGAAGGCCCAGGCCAGGTTCTGGCGGATCACGCGATGGGTTCGCAGGGCCAACCTCCGGGCCGCGAGGATCGGCTCAAGCCCAGGTCGCAGCAGCACCAGGGGCGCCGCGGCCATGGCAGCCCCCGTGCCCTGTTCGCCCGCGCCGGACCCCATGGCGATGCCGCAGTCTGCTTGAGCCAGGGCCGGCGCATCGTTGACACCATCCCCCACGAATCCAACCACGGCTCCGCGCTTCTGCAGCGCCGTGATTTGGGCCAGCTTGCCCTCGGGCCGCACCTCCGCGATGACTTCGACGATGCCAACCGCCGCTGCCATGGCGCGGGCGGGCGCGATCCGATCCCCCGTCAACAGGTGGAGTTTCAACCCCTGCCGCTGGAGTTCCCCCACCACGCCCGGGGCCTCCTTCCGCAGCTGGTCTCCGAGGACAAACACGCCCTGAAGGCCCCCATCATCCACCAGGCCGACCGCCGTGGCATCTCCGTCCACAGGCGGGAAAACCTGACCCAGAAACGCCTCACTTCCCAAGCGCCAGGACGTCCCGGCCACCACCCCCGTGATGCCCCCTCCTGGATGGGTCCGGAACCCATCCACCGCCAGGAGGCTTCCCGTGTAGGCGGAGCGGAGCCCGCGGGCAATGGGATGTTCCGAATCCCGTTCCAGACTGGCTGCCACTGCCAGCAGCTCGCTCTCCGTCTTGGCACCACAGGGCACCACGCGCCGCACTCGCGGCCGGCCCTCGGTCAGGGTCCCGGTCTTGTCGAACACCAGGTCCGTGGCCTGGCCCAGCGCCTCCAGGGCCGCAGCGTCGCGCACGAGCACACCCTTTCGGGCGGCGGCGCCAATCCCCACCATCACCGCGACGGGCGTCGCCAGACCCAGGGCGCACGGACAGGCGATCACGAGCAGCGTCACCGCGGGGCGCCAGGCCTGGGCCAGGCCGCCTCCCAGCCACCACCAGCCTATGAATGTCGCGGCGGCCAACACGAGGATGACGGGTACGAACACCGCGCTGATGCGGTCTGCGAGGTCCTGGGCCGGGGCCTTGGAACCCTGGGCCTGGGCCACCATGGCCGCCATGTGCGCCAGCTGGGTGTCGGCCCCGACGGCGCTGATTTCCATTTCCAAGGCGGATCCATGGACCACGGTGCCCGCGACCAGGGCGTCCCCCACGCCCTTTGGAACCGGCAGCGGTTCTCCCGTGAGCATGGACTCGTCCACTTCCGCCTGCCCAGCCTGCACGCGCCCATCTGCCGGAACTGCCTGTCCAGGGAGGACGCGGGCACGGTCCCCCGGCTTCAGGGTGGATACGGGAACCTCCATCACCGACCCATCGGCCTCGATCCGAAGGGCCGTCGGTGGCGCCAGGTCGAGCAGGGCTTTCAACGCATCCGTGGCACGGGATTTGGCCCTCGCTTCCAGATACTTGCCGGTCAGAAGGAAGGCCACCAGGGCCGCGGCCGTTTCGAAGCTGAGGTCATGCGCGCCGCGCCACCACTCTCCCATGGCGAAGGCCCAGGCGATGCCGGAGCCCAGGGCGATGAGCGTATCCATGGAAGCTTGACCATGCAGGGCCTGGCGTCCCCCCCGCTTGAAGAAACCCCAACCTGCGCCGAACACCACTGGGGTGGCGAGGAGCGCCTGCACCCATCCCGGAAGGTGCCAGCCCAGGCCAGGGATCATCATCGTCAGCATGGGCGCGGTGAGAACCAGCGCGAAAACCATCCGCCGACGGGCGGGCGCCAGATCCTCCCCGCCACCCGCAGGGGCCTCCGGCTCGATCCGACCCAGGCCATATCCCGCATCTTCAACCTGGAGCGCCATCGCTTCAAAGGACGCGGTGCCCTCAACGGTCACCGTGGAGGTGGCCAGGTTCACGGAAGCCGCAGCGACGCCCTGCGTGGCGACCAGCGCCTTTTCCACATGCCGCACACAGGCCGCACAGGTCATACCCGACACGGTGTAGGTTTGCTGACTCACCCTACCTCCTCCAGGCCAGGGGCTCAGGCCGGGCTGATCATCTCGTAACCGGCTGCCGCCACGCTTGCTGCCATGCTTTCAAAGGGTGCCGTGCTCTCAACGGAGGCAGTGCCGTTGGCCACATCCATGACCACGCCGGTCACACCGGGCACCGACCGCAGGGCCTTCTCCACATGCTTGGCGCATCCGCCGCAGGTCATGCCTTGAACGCGATAGACCTTGGGTTCCATCTCTGCCTCCAGGCGGGCCTCAGGCCCGAGGTTCGGCGAAGGCCGGCAAGCGCGCCGCCTCGGCCAAAAGGGTTTCCATCAGGTTGCAACCCAGTTCGCTGCTCTGACCGTCCGGGGTGCCGAGCGTGACGCGCAGGATGTCCACCAGCAGTTTGATCTCGGCCAGCTTGATCTCCAGGGCGCTGAGCTTGCCCCCCAGGGCCTCCCTCACGTGGTCACACGGCGCGCTGTCCTGACGCAGGGCCCGAAGCAACTCCTGGACTTCCTCCAGCGCGAATCCGGCCGCCTGGGCGGCCCGCAGGATCCGGACCCAGTGCACGGCCTCGGGGGGGAAGAGCCGGTAGCCCTTGGGGGAGCGGGGAAGTTCCCCGAACACTCCCGCATCCGCATAAAAGCGCAGATTGCGCGCCGTGATGCCCGAGCGGGCTGCCAACTGGCCGATCTTCAACATGCGGATCGACGGGCTGGGGGTGATGACCGGGGTATCGAGAACAGTCGCCATGGAAACCTCGCAGGTTAAGGGACGCCTCAAGCATAAGGTTCCAGTTACATGGAGATTCAAGGGTATTTATCACAATCGAGTTATATATTTTTATGGCGATGGATCAGCAGGTGGAGAAGGGTGACCGCCACGGGGGTGACGCCGGGAATCCGGCTGGCCTGGCCCAGGGTTTCAGGGCGATGCAAGACTAGCTTTTCCAAAACTTCCCTTGAAATGCCGTGCAGGTGTTCCACCCGCAGGTCCGAGGGAATCCGGACGTGGTCCCAGGCCCGCTGGCCCTCCAGGAAACGGGTCTCCCGGTCCCGGTAGGGCGCATATCGGATGTCAAAGAGCATCAAATCCCGCTCGTCCGCGAGGCTCCAGCCT
>JALNYP010000212.1 GCA_023229795.1 Syntrophobacterales bacterium | reverse complement strand
GCAGAAGGGTATCATCAGGAAGCTGTCCACCACGCCCATCACGCGCACCGACTGGATACTCTCGAACATCCTGTACCAGTTCATGCTCGCCATTATCTCCACGATAGCCATGCTGCTGGTGAGCTACGGCGTGTTTCACGTTGACCTCCATATAAACCTCTGGCTCCTGGGGTTCCTTTTGCTGGATGTCTTCACCTTCGTCGGCATCGGCATGATACTCACCCGCTTTGTGCAGGAGGCCCAGAGCGCCGTAGCCGCCGCCAACGCCATCGTGTTCCCCATGATGTTCCTGTCGGGGAGCTTCTTCCCCATCGAGATGATGCCGGGCTTTTTGCAGACGTTCGCCAGGCTCCTGCCTCTGTATTACGTGAACGAGGGCCTGCGGGCCTCCATGATATTTGGCGACAACCTGGCCGCCCTGCGTTACGCCGCCATAATCGGGGTTTTTGCGACCGTAGTCTTCGCCCTGGGCATCTTAGCCACCAGATGGGAAGAGGGTAAGTGATTGCCAAGCACCCTAAGGCGCCCCAGCCCTCGAGCCCCCTTTCCCTGCCCGCATTTCAAGTGCCCAGGTTTAACCGAGCAGAGTTTGATTGGTTTAGCCAAAAGTGATTCCCGGAAGGTGAAGACGTGAAAATAAAGCTTATCGCCCCCCATAAACAACATGAAGACTCAAGTAATTTCAGGCTACTGCGGATAAATCTGCCTCTGCTCGCCGCGCTTACCCCGCCTGGCCACACGATTACCATCGTCGATGAAGCTTTTGCTCCCGATGACCTCAATCAAGAGGTGGATTTGGTGGGTATCACCGTCATTACCGACCTGGTGCCCAGGGCCTATCATATCGCCGACACCTATCGTCAAAAAGGGGTGAAGGTGGTGATGGGAGGAATACACCCCACCATATTGCCTGACGAAGCGCTAAGACATGCGGACGCCGTGGTAGTGGGAGAAGCGGAGGGTGTCTGGCCGCAGGTGGTAGCTGATGCCGCCTCGGGACAGCTGCAGCGACTCTATCGGGCCGATAAAAAGCCAGACCTCGCCGGCCTGCCAACCCCACGGCGAGATCTCTTCCCCAGACCCAAACATCGGGGTGCTGCTTCTCTCCATATCGGTGTCGAGGCCTCCCGAGGCTGTCCGTACGATTGCGAATTCTGTTGCAATGCCCAGACCTCGGGGAAGCAATATCGAGTCCGGCCGGTTCACGAAGTGATTGCCGAGATCGAGTCTCTTGAAGCCTCTCGGTTCTTCTTCGTCGATGACGCCCTGGGACTGAACCGGGAGGCAGGGAAAAAGCTTTTTACTGAAATGATACCCCTTAAGCGGCTATGGATGGGGCAAGGAACCGTGTCGTTAGCGGAGGATGTGGAGCTGCTAAAATTGATGCGACGTTCGGGGTGCCAGGGACTTTTGCTCGGATTCGAATCGGTCCAAAAAGACACTCAGCATGAGATGAAGAAAATAAAGAACCTGAAGATCGATTTTTATGAGGCCATGCGCCGATTCCATGGCGAAGGGATCAGCATCCTCGGCGCCTTTGTTTTTGGCTCCGATCACGAAAACAAGGATGTGTTCGACCAGACCTATGAGTTTATCGTCAAAGGTCGTCTGGATTGTGTCCAGCTGCGGATTCTCCAACCTCTTCCCGGAACCCGGTTATATACGCGTCTCTACCGCGAAGGCAGGTTGTTTGAGCCTGACTGGTGGCTGCGCGGATATCCTCCTGACACCCTCCTTTATCAACCGAAGAGCATGACTGCTGACGAGCTTCTTAGTGGCTACGCCCGCTTGAACCGGCAAACCTATTCCTTCGACGCCATGCTCAAACGGTTCTTTGGCATGAGCCCATGGACACGGAGTCTACGCGGTTGTCTAGCGTACGCAGCCATCAATCTATCTTACCGCACCCGTTATATCAAAGGCCTGCAGAAGCCCCAGCCATTCGTCGGGGCTGCAACCTAAGCCAACGTAGGGCGGGAAAGTGAAGCGCATCCCGCCTTTTGCATCATTCCATCTATAGACGGTTTCATCAAGCCTCTCTCTTCTCCTGGCCGCCTCCCGCCGTTAACCAGCGGTAAAGTCGAGGGCCGATGATGCCGCACCCTGCTGCCAATGCCGCGCCGGCGAAGAGATCGATGACATAATGATACCTCAGGTAGACCGTGGAGAGGATGAGGGCGCCGACGATGGGGCAAAAGAGATAGAAGAGCAGCCTGGCGTAACGATAGGCTAGAAATAACACGATGAGACCGATCGCGGTGTGACCGCTGGGCATGCAATCCCGTTTATTGCCCTCTACGAAATTTATGAGATGGCTCACGAAATCGGCAATAAAACCGCCGTTTAAGGGAACCGACTGGAGGTGGGCCAGGGTGTACCGCGGGCCAATCGCCGGAAAGAACATGTAGCCGACGAAAGACAGGTACCAACATAGGAGCAGGACAAAGACCGCCAGATCGAAATCCCGCCCGGAATTCTTCACATAGAGGGTATGAACCAGTCTGGCCGGCAGAAAAAAATAACTTAAATAAGCTACGGACAGGACGGCGGTGAGCCAGGGAACGATCCAGCGCTCCATCCACACCGTTGGATTGACGCCACAGAG
>JALNYP010000211.1 GCA_023229795.1 Syntrophobacterales bacterium | reverse complement strand
CAATATTAAAGAAGCTGTCGAAGGAAATGGCCAATCCGGCATCCAAGCTGACGATGAATGCTCAGGGAATTACCATGTCCACCTTGCCGACAGCCACCAAAGGTATCGTTATCGGTACAAATCCGGATCCACTCGATGTTGTTGATCATACACCAATATCAGGAATCAAGATGACTCCCGACGGCATGGTTACCGTGTATAACAATACTGTAGGTACAGTAATGATCGAGTTAAATTCAAATGGTATCTGCATTGACAGAAGCGGCGGCGGTACCGTTCTGGTCACGACAGACGGCGTAACGGTGTCATCGGTTACCGGTAACAAGGTCGAGATCACGAACGATCAGGTGGTCATCGAGAAGACGGGCGGGGGTACGCTGACCCTGGATACCGGAGCTAAACTGGCGCAGGGCACCGCTTCCGTGGAGCTGACGGGAAATCAGATAAAACTTGTCGGCCAGGGCATAAACGCCGCGGGAGGTGCCCTCAGCATCGACGCTGCGGGCATGGTAAAGATCGGCGGCTAACCGACCCTAAGGAAATCAGACGTGAAAATCATCAAACCTGACAATCTGGCGCTCCTCTTCAAGTCCTTCGTTTGGGGGGCAAAGTGTTACTTGTCCCTGGGGGCGTGTGCCTTTTTCCACCTCGATGCCAGGCTCCCCAACCGCCTGATGCCCGAGCAGGACATGTGGCCCTTTGTCCAGGACGCCCTGGACAAAGGGGAGGTCTTCGACTTTGCCTATCCCAAGGTCCGGGGGGAGTTTCTCGTTTACGGGTCCTGTTTCGCCGCCCATCCCGTACCGGCCCTGGACGTGGCGGTGAGGATCGGCGGCCTCGCCAAGAAACTGGCGGTCTTCGGGAACCGCTGGTGGCAGGCGGGGGGGATACCCGGGACACCGGAGCCTTTCCAACGTGTACCCATCACATATAATTACGCCTACGGCGGCCCCGCCTATCCCCCGAACCCCCGGGGAAAAGGTCACGAGGCAGACGCCACGGGGCGGCAGCCCCTCCCGAATATCCAGGACCCCGCCCGGCTCATGGGCAGCCCCAAAGAAACGCCGCCGGTGTCGGGTCTGACGGCCTATCCCCTGACCTGGCCGCAGCGAACGAGGCAGCTCGGGAAATTCGACGGCAACTGGCTCGTCGAGAGCTGGCCCCATTTCCCGGCGGACACCAACCTGGAATTCTTCAACACTGCCCCGGAAAACCAGCGCCTGGACGGTTTTTTCAAGGGGGACGAGACCATCGAGATCCTCCACATGCACCCCCGGCAGGAACGGATCGTCTCCGCCCTTCCCGCCATCCGGGCCCGCCTCTTCGTCCAACAGAGCGAAGGGGGGAAAGAGGTCTTCCGGGAGGTACCGGCCCGGGCGGAGACGGTATGGCTCTTCCCCGACCGGGAATGCGGCATCGTCCTCTACCGGGGGACAACAGTGGTGGCGGACGAGGAATACGAGGATGTCCTCCATGTCTTGGCGGCCTGGGAGGATCTCGGGGAACCGGCCCGTTCCGTGGCGGAGTACCAGGCGGTCCTTCAGGAACAGCTCGCCCCGCCGCCCCCCCCGGAGGAGCCTGCCGCTCCGCCGCCCCCGGAAGAACCCGTCGTCCCTGCCCCGCCGCCCGCCGGCGACACCGGCGCGATAAACCCGGCCCTCGCCGGACTGGCGGCCGAGGCCGAGGCCCTCATGGCCACCGCCGCCGCGGAGATGAAGAAGTTCGGCATCGACCCGGAGGCGGCGATGAAGAAATTTATGCCGCTGCAGATGGAGAGCAAACCCGCCTCCCTTGACGATCTCATGGCGATGGCAACCCGGCTCCAGGAGGAGACCAAGGCAACCTTGGCCAAGTTCGGCCTGGACGAGGCGGCGGCCCATAAACTCCTGGCGCCTAAACCCGCGGCCCCGACGCCCTCTCCAGAAGAGATCATCGGCCGGTTGCGGAAGGCCGGGATCACCAACCCGGAGATCGAGATACAGATCAACGCGGCCCATAAAATGGGTCAGGAGGCCCTGGAGGCCCTCAAAGAGCTGGAGAAGGGTAAAGAGCAAGCCGTAGCGGGCTTCGAACAGGCAGCCGCAGAAACAGCGGCGCTCAAACCCCCTCCCCGGACAACCGCCCTAACCGTCGCCGACGTCCTGGACCGGCGGCAGCGAGGGGAAAGCCTGAGCGACCTCGATCTGACGGGTCTGGATTTTACCGGCTGCGACCTCGCCGGCGCCGATTTTACCGGGTCAGTCATGACGAAGACGATCTTCCGGAAGGCCAACCTCAAGGGGACAGTCTTCCGGGATGCCGTCCTGACGGAAAGTGATTTCACCGAGGCCGTAATGGAGAGGGCCGTCCTGGCCGGGGCCAACGCCGCCCAGGGGACCTTCACCAGGGCCGTCCTTTCCGGCGCCGACCTTTCCCGGGGAGACTTTACCGGGGCCGACTTCCGGGACGGCAGCGCCAAGAGGGCATTCCTTTCCGGCGCCGTATTTGAAAAAGCCCTCCTCATGGGGCTTAAGGGAGAAAAGGCTCAGGCAGCTCAGGCGGTATTCACCGGCGCCGACCTGACGGAGGCCGATTTCAACCAGGCGGACCTCACCGGCGGGGACTTCTCCAATACAAA
>JALNYP010000005.1:38548-88863 GCA_023229795.1 Syntrophobacterales bacterium | reverse complement strand
TGAGAATGAGGTCGGCGATGTCCGGATCGGCCACCGAGATGCGGGTCAGGACAAACGCGGTGCGCAGCACCTTGGAATGCCCCGCCTTCAGCCGCACCACCTGCGTGATCTCCTGCTGGTTCACCCGATCCAACAGGTTCGCCCCCAGGGCCGGCCAGCAGGTCGCCAGCAGGAGAAGGGCGGTCATGAAGGTCATGACGTGGTAGGGAGCCGCCTTGATCCCCTTAATTTTCCAGTTTAGGGACTTCACTCTCATAATTCTCCAGTCAACCCTGCGTTTGACTCCTGATCCAAACTTATTGCACCAGCCTCGGTATGGCCGCGATAGCTCCTACATTGGTGGTGCCGCCGGGAGTGATGTGGCCGTTGTCAGGCCCCCCGCTCGTGCTGCCCGGAGGCGACACGGTGCTCTGATCCGTGGGCACATCCACGGTTACGGAACAAGTGTTGCGGCAACTGTTCGGATTATTCACCTGATCGGGCAGGCCTGTAGTCACGCAATCGGATTTATAGGTGACCCCGGTGATATCTACGTTGGTAAAGCCGTCTACGTAAACCGGCACGTTCCCACCCGGGTAAGTCTGCGTCCAAAATGTAAAGCAGGCGTTGGCCTCGGTAACCCCGGGCAGCAGGTTCTTGACCAGATACCAGGGAAAGGTCCACCGCCGCTGCGCCAGGGGGCTGGTAGGCGAATAAACGGGCACACTGACCCGCCACTTGCCATTGGCGTCTTTCTTCCGGTCGTAAGCGCTTTTAAAGGATAGAAAGATGGTCTTGATATTGCTGGCCCACTGATATTCGCTCAATGGATAGAGCTGAGTGCCCCGGGCCATGGCCCGCACCGGAGACCCCCCGCTGGTATAATATTTTTTCAAGTTGTTGACCACGGTGGTCGGCACCGAGTCGCTTTTGTTAACCACGAACAGATAGGCCTTGGTGCTATCGAATAGGGGCTTGCTCAAGTTGCTCTGGTACCAACTGGTGCTGCCCAGATCCTTGAAGGTGAGACTCTTCACGGTGGCGTGGGCCTCTTTCGGGGCGAACAGGCTGGCGAACCAACTGTCGCGCTCGCCCCGCAGCCCCGCCAGCACCGACTGCGGCACCGCCAGAGGCACGGTCACGGTGCCGGTGCCGGCCGCCGCCGTGAAACCCAGAAAGGCGGTGGCCGTAGCCCCGACTTCCGAAGTATTGAAGCCAATGGCTTTGGCGAAAAAGTTGGTTACCGGGCCATAGGCCAGTCCCGGGGCCCGCTTGATGGTGACGCGCAGGGCATTGGCGTTGGAGTCGCTGTCGCAGGTGGCGCCGAGTCCGGTCCAGGCCAGACTGCGATCGGCCGCATAAATGTCCCAGACCCCGAAAGCCAGGGTCACGTCGTTGCGAGCCTCAGCCGCCAGGGCCGGCAACCCCTGGAGTTGGCTCTGGGTTTGAGCCACCTCGATGGCGGTCTGAGTAGCCAGGCTGCTGTCCCGGACTGCCGTGCCGCCGCTATCCTGAACCAACTGGCCGACGCCGGCCAGGGCGGCTGCATCCGCCACGTTTTGCAGCTCATTGCGCGCGGTGTAGAGCTGGCCGAGGTCGATGGCCAGGCTCGCCATCCCGATAAGCACCATCAGGCTGATGGCAATAGTAACCGCCGCTACACCCTGGTTATCCCGGATTACGTTGGATTTCCTTATCACCTTCCTGTCCCTCCTGGTTGCGCCTAGCTCATGAACTTTAAACATTCCGGGGCGGTGGGACCTCTGCGCTACAACTTGGCCTCGCTCCGGTCCAAGCCTTTGATAACCTCAACGCTTTTCTCTGCCACGGGTTTTAGGGCTGGCGCCTTGGTTTCTTTCTTGGCGATGCCGTTGGTAAGCACTGACGTGGTGACGCCTTTGGTTTCGGCGATGGTCCTGTTATTGCGGTTCCTGAGAGCCAGCCTGATCTTGCCTTCATTGCTGGCCAGATTCAGCACTTCGGAATCTTCCGGAGTCAGCTCCAGGGTGACGGTATTCACCACTACCGGCTTGCTGTCGCCCTTCTGCTCCCAAATCTGCCCCGTGCTCAGGACCGTAATATCATGCAAGATAGTCTTGGAGAAATGGTCCGTGGCTTCCCGCACAGGGAGATCCACCAGCACATCCACATGGTCCCCCGGGTGAATGAAGCCGGCCACTCCCGCAACTTCGTCCACTTTTACCGTGAGTGCCCGTTTGCCATCTTCCAAAATGCCGCTCAACCCGGCGGCCGTTCCCTGGGGGGCCAGCATCGAAAACAGGACCGGATTCCCCTGGGAGATGGGAACCTTTACCACCCGGCCCTCAACCTCCCCCAGCGTGGCCGCGGATTTGGGGGGAATAACTCCATTGGGCCAGGCCACGGTCTTGATCAGTTTGCCCCCCAGCGCGGTGCCCGGGGAGATGTCAGCAGTGGCAATGACGACGTTGCGGGTCGCCACCACCGGGACATGAGTTTTAACGCTGATATAGCGGTGAATGGCGAAAGTGGCCACTAAGCCTGCCGCCACCGCGGCGACCAGATACACGGAACCTCGAGGTAAATTGAGTTGCATGGCAGTCACTCACACTTCATGATGGTTTGTGCTTCAAAGGCCAGCGAGGCCAGTTGAGGAATAAAGCCGCTCAACAGGTCCATTTTATTCTGGCAGGTTACCTGGACGATGAGATCCGTTCCCTTGCTGCCGGTTTCGTAGCCAGTGTTGTCAACCACGGTGATTCGATAGGCATCCGAGGGAATGCGGCCATTCAAATAGTTGCCCACCACGGTCTCGATGGAGGGGCTCAAATCCTTCGGGGCGATGCGGTTGCCGTAACTGTTGGTTTGATAGGTCACTCCGTAACGGGCACCCTCCCGGCTGGCGTTGGTAATAACCTGTTTCTGGTACCACAAATACCCAAACTCCATGATTCCCAGGATAATCAGGAGAAGGACGCTGAGGCCGATGGCAATCTCCACCATCACGGCCCCTTCCGGCTGCCGCAACCCTGACCACGTAGCGTTCTTCCTCAGTGAGTTCATGATGAGGCTCCCATGCCCACCAGGACTACCATACCCACGGCGATGGCCACCCCGTAGGGAATCCCTTCAGTCAGTTGGGAAGGAGGCGGGGTTTTGGCCAGACCATCCGGACGACACAGGACCAGGTTAACCAGAAAAATCCATCCCTGCTTAACCTTCTCCCATAAGATTCCTTGCCACAGCAGATATCCCAGGGCCATGAGCCCCCCGGCCATACCCATGTAACAGAACAGGAATACGGTCAGTTGCGGCCCCAGCCAGGCCCCCAGGGCGGCCAGGGCCTTGACGTCGCCGGCCCCCATGCCGCCCCACAGGTAAGGCAGAATAAGAAAGGCGAATCCCAGCAGCATCCCGAGAACTCCGTTCGCCAGACCAGGCAGGCCGTGATTGAAAGAATTATAGGCCAGACCGGCCAGCGCGGTTCCCAAAGTGAGATAATTGGGAATCCGTCTAGTCTTCAGATCGCCCCAGGCAATCCACAGAGTGAGTGCCAAGGGCAGAACCAGGTTCCCCCGGGAACTCAACCAGCCAGTGGCTTCATATAAACCGACAGGCAAGGGCATCCTCCTTCAAGATTTCCTGACCGGCGCTCAACGCCGTAAAGGCTGCAACTGGTTCCCGGCCAGCGGGGGCCTAAATCCACCGTCCCATGAGCATCAAGCCCACCACGGTTAACCCCAGGGACAGTAAAGCCACCGTGGTCTGCAAAAACATCTCGGTGGTTTTTTCGTTCATGATCAAATCTCCCATGGAGGCTGTTGAAAAGCCCAATCAAACAGAATCATCGGGCTATGTTTGGGTTGGTCATGCCGGAAATTCTCCGCCTTGGCCATCGTCGTGATGAAGGTTTGCCGGCCACCACCTCCCCGGAGGAAAGGATTTAATTTTTGGATTATTGATAGACGTAACTGGAATATGCTTTAAAGCAGGATCAAGGTAAATCAGGAGGCCCCTGATTTTTAGCTTCCAAACCCCTGAATGTGTTCGGGGCTAGCCCTATGCCCTCGGGCCTTGTTAGTGGGTCCCTAAACGCACTGGGCCCGGGTAAACCCGGGCCCAAGGTGCGGGAAAGTGCAGCAACAAATTAACTAGCCATGGAGTCGCTGGCAGCCTGGAAGGCGCCGGAAATCGAATTCTTCAGGCCGGTCATGGCCGCAATCAAACCCACCGCGATCAGCGACACCAGCAGGCCGTATTCCACCGCACTCGCCCCAGACTCGTCTTTGAAAAAATTCTTGATCCGTTCCATTTGATTGTCTCCTTTGTTAAGAATTTCGTGTTTTCGTGTGGTTTTGGGATTAATGCCTAATACGTTGTCAACCGCCGCTGCTTGGCAAAACCTCTATGCCTCTAAGCCACCACCTCCTTGATACGTCCTTGAGATCGTCTAATTGCGTTTTAGTATTGCTGAATATGTGTGAAATATGCTTCATCGCGGGACAAAGGTAAATCAGGCTGCCCCTGATTTTGAGCGGCAAAATCCCTGAAAGTCTACTAAGGGAGACTGCGAGTCTTGACTCGGGGAAATAGGGAGTAGGCGTGGGAAATACCCTACCGGGCGGCGGTGGGTACCAAGGGTTATAGTTTTAATTTATTGACTTTATTAATTATTTTGGTCAGCTACCGACCATGGCGGCGATCAATCCCCGGCGGCTCGAATTGAGATAAATTTTATCAATCCTCAAAAATAAAACCAGGTTATGAAAATTCAGTTTAAGGCGCCTCAAATATGCGCACCGCTCATCTGACCTGCCACCGGGGCAGCCGGATATTTACCTCGGTCCCCTGACCGGGGGCGGAATTGATCTGGATTTCCCCATGGTGATCCGCGACCACCTGGTGAACTTTGGTCAATCCCATGCCGGTGCCGCTAGGTTTGGACGAGAAGAAGGGGTCAAAGAGATAGGGGATATCCTCGGGCGGGATGCCCACCCCGGTGTCGCGGACGCTCAGGCGCAGCCCCTGAGGTTCCGGGGCTATCTCCAGGGTCAGGCGGCCGTCGGCGGGCATGGCCTCCATGGCGTTGTCGATGAGCAGGCGGAGGGCCTCGCCCAGGAGGCGCTCATCCAGGGGAATCTGGGGCAGATCCGGGGCCATCCGGCGCTCAACCGTGATCTGCCGCGCCTCCAAGGCCCCGGCGGTTTCAGCCAGGACCTGGTCCACCACCTTGGCCAGGTCCCGAGGCTTCAGGTCCGGCAGCGGCGCGGCCGCAAAGGCTTCGATTTCGGCCACCATGCGTTCCAGGCGGTTGAGCTCGCCAAGAATGAGACCGGCGACCTCCTGGGCCGGATCATCGGTAGCCAGGTGTCTCTGGAAGCGGCGCACAAAGCCCCCGATGATCATCACCGGATTGCGCACCTCGTGGGCCACTCCTTGGGAGAGTTTGCCCAGAGCCGCCAGACGTTCGGATTGCAGCAGCCTTTGTTCCACCACCTTGAGCTCATCCATGGTGAGGGAGAGTTTTTCTTTCAGGCGGCTGTAAAGCCGGGCATTTTCCAGGGCGGGGCCGATCAGGTTGCCCATGATGGTCATAAGCTCCAGATCCTCGTCGGTAAACCCCGCGGGGCTGTTCTTGTTAAGGACTTCCAGCACCCCGATGAGCCGGTCCCGCGATTTCAAAGGAACGCACAGGATCGAGCGGGTCTGAAAACCGGACCGGGCGTCGAACTGCGCGAAAAACCGGGGCTCCCGGGAGGTATCGGCGCAGATGAGGGGCTTTTCCGTTTGGGCCACCCAGCCGGCGATGCCTTCGCCGATCTTCAGCCGCAAGGTCTTGATCCGGCCGGCGCCGGCGCCCCGGGCCAGACGAAAAAAGAGTTCCCCTTTGGCCGGGTCCACTTCAAAGATGGAGCTGACCTCGGCGTCCAGCATCTGCTCCACCCCCTTCAGGGCATTGTCCAGCGCCTCCTGGGTATCCAGCGACGAATTGACCAGGGAGGAGATGCGGACCAGGTTCCTCAGATCTTCCCGGGTATAAATGAGTTCCGCCATGTCGTCCTCTCGCGGCCACTTCAGCCAAACCGCGCGCCTGCAGGAATCATTACCGCCATTCTAATGGAATTTCAGTCATGGGTGGTAAGAATTCTGACAGACTGGAAAAACCTCTGACATCTTTATAGGAGATTATCGGCATCTCTGTGGAAAAAGGGTAACATATGCGTAATTTTTACCCATAGCATAATTTTCCTTGCATAATCAACCAGTTATTCAAATATCGTCAGTTCCGCCGGTAATTCCGTCCCGCCGGCTCGTGCGGCCTCTGCGCCTGGTTTCTGCTCTAAAAGCCGGCTTGAAGCGGTTAAAAGCGCGTCCCCGCCATGGGCATACCCTTTGCATCGTTATCCGGTGGAGCACAATACTGGTTTTAACGCGGTTCAGGGAACCCGGGGCGCCGATCATGAAGGAAAAGTGCGGCACACTCTTGATCGCCGAACGCGGCTGCGAATTGGCCCAGGGCCTGACCCCCTGGCTTACCGAGCAGGGGCACCGCCTCAAAGCCGTCAATAACGTCAAAGACCTGCTCATGACCCTCCAGAGTGAAAAGATCAACGTCCTGGTCATGGATGTTCGCCTGCCGGAAGAACTGGGGTATGAGGCCATCTCCATCATCAAAGGGCTGCACCGTAAGCTTCCCATCATCATTACCGCCGACGAAAACAACCCCGAACAGGAAAGCCGCATCCGCCAGCAGGGGATTTTCTATTATCACGTCAATTCCTTCGGCACGGATGACCTTATACTAGCCATCTCCAACGCCATGGTGCGATCATCCCAATAATTTCAGAAGGGGAGTTCGATGGGACTACAAGAGAAATTGACTGCCGGTGAATTCGTCATTCTGGCGGAAATGGAGCCGCCCAAAGGCACGGATGTGTCCGCCATGGTAGCCGGCGCTACCAACGTCAAGCGGATGGTGGACGCCTTCGTGGTCCCGGAAATGAGCAACGCGGTCATGCGGCTGAGCTCTCTGGGCGGTTCGCTCCTGCTGCAAACCAAGGGTCTGGAAACGGTGATGCAGGTCTGTTGCCGGGACCGCAACCGCCTGGCCCTGCAAGGCGATCTCCTGGCGGCCCAGGCCCTGGGGGTGCCCAACGTCATGGCGGTGGCCGGGGAAGAGATCACCCACGGCGACCATCATCAGGCCAAGGCCGTTGATGACCTCAAGCTCCTGGAGCTCTTGGGCGCCATCCAGACCCTGCAGTCGGGCCGGGATCTGGCCGGGGTGGACCTCAAGGGGTCTCCCCGGTTCCTGGTGGGCTCCACCGTCAAGGTGCCCGGGGATAAGCGCAATTTGGAGGCGGAATTGGCGGACCTGGATAGAAAAATCGCCGCGGGGGCCCGGTTTTTTACCACCCAGCCCCTGTTCGACCCGGAAGTCCTGGGGAGTTTTCTCAAAAGCCTGGGGCGGCGGGCCGCGGTCATCATCCCCACGGTCATGCTCCTCAAAAGCGTGGGCATGGCCCGCTACATCAACGCCCACATGGAGATGAAGATTCCCGAGGCCTTCATCACCCGGATTCAGAAGGCCCCCGACCGGGCCCGGGAATGCGTGCAGATCGCCGCGGAGCTCGTCATCGCCTTTAAAGAGAAGGGCTTTAAGGGTGTCCAAATCTCCACCATCGGATGGGAAGACAAACTGCCGTCGATCCTGGCTGCCGCGGGATTCTGACGGTTCAAGGGATAGAGTTATGGCCCAAGCAAAAGACCCAACGACTAAAGAAGCGGCCCGGAGTAACGTGGGCGCGGTGATGGTAGTAGGCGGCGGCGTGGCCGGCATCCAGGCCTCTCTGGACCTGGCCAACTCCGGCTTTTACGTCCATCTGGTGGAGACCAAGCCGGCTATCGGCGGGGTCATGGCCCAACTGGACAAGACCTTCCCCACCAACGACTGCTCCATGTGCATCATCTCGCCTAAGCTGGTGGAGTGCGGCCGGCACCTGAACATCGAGATCCATACGCTTACCGACGTGAGCGGGATTAGCGGAGAACCGGGGAACCTCTCCGTCACCCTGCAAAAACAACCCCGCTACGTGGACCCGGCCAAGTGCACCGGTTGCGGCGAGTGCGCCAACGTCTGCCCGGTGACCATGCCGGATGCCTTCAACGCCGGTCTGGCCGACTGGAAGGCAGCCTATCGCCTCTATCCCCAGGCCATTCCCGCCGCGTTCGGCATCAAAAAACTGGACCGGGCCCCCTGCACGCTCACCTGCCCGGCCGAAATCAACGTTCAGGGCTACGTGCAGCTCATCAAGCTGGGTAAATACGCCGAAGCCATGAAGCTCATCATGGAGCGGCTGCCCCTGCCCGGGGTCCTGGGCCGGGTCTGCCCCCATCCCTGCGAAGCCAAGTGCCGGCGCGCCGAAGTGGATGAACCCATCGCCATCTGCGGCCTGAAACGCTTCGCCGCGGACCAGGTGGACCTAAGCACCATCGCTCCGCCCCTGGTGGAGGCCAAGCCCGACAAGATTGCCATTATCGGTTCAGGCCCCGCGGGCCTGGCCTGCGCTTATCATCTGGCCCGCAAGGGTTACCGGCCCACCATCTTCGAGGCCCTGCCCAAAGCCGGCGGCATGTTGCGGGTGGGCATTCCCGACTACCGCCTGCCCAAAGACGTCCTGGACCGCGAGATCGACAACGTCCTGCGCCTGGGAGTGGAATTAAAGACCAATACCGCCCTGGGCCGGGATTTCACCCTGGACGGCCTCTTCGACCAGGGCTATAAGGCCGCGTTCCTGGGGATCGGCTGTCACGTGGGCAAACCCCTGGGCATTCCCGCTGAGGACGCGGACGGCGTCATCCAGGGGGTGGAATTCCTGCGCCGGCAGAACCTGGGCGAGCCCCTGACGGTGGGCCGGAGCCTGGCGGTCATCGGCGGCGGCAACGTGGCCATTGACGTAGCCTGCACCGCCCGGCGCCTGGGTTCGAACGTGACGATCGTGTACCGCCGGTCCCGGGAAGAGATGCCGGCGTTTGCCCATGAGATCGAGCAGGCCATGTGCGAAGGGGTGGAAATCGTCTATCTGGCCGCGCCGCTGAAAGTGGTGACCGGCAAAGACGGCAAGGTCACGGGCCTCATCTGCCAGAAGATGGAGTTGGGCGAACCTGATGCCTCCGGCCGGCGCAAGCCGGTGCCCATCCCCGAGGCCACCTTTGAGCTGCCCGTGGATATGATCGTGCCGGCCATCGGCCAGGAAGCGGCCCAGGGGCCGCTGACGGACTGCGGCGTCAAGCTGTCCCGCTGGGGCACCATTGAAGTGGACGAAACCACCTATCAGACTTCCCGGCCCGGGGTCTTCGCGGGCGGCGACGTGCAGACCGGCGCCTGGATCGCCGTCGAGGCGGTGGGAGGCGGCATCGAGGCCGCAGAGTCCATCGACCGGTATATCAAGGGGGTCGACCTGGCCGAGGGCCGCACTGAAGGCAAGGAGGCCCACAAACGCTGGGTCGAAGTGCCCAAGGATGAAGAAGGCCAGCCCCGGGAACAGATGGCCTCCCTGCCGCCGGAGTACACCTGCACCTGCTTCGACGAAATCTCCCAGGGCTACACCGAGGCCCAGGCGCAGCGGGAAGCCGCCCGCTGCCTCAACTGCGGCGTCTGTTCCGAATGTATGCAGTGCGTCGCGGCCTGCCAGGCCGGAGCCATTGATCACAGCATGAAGCCGGAAACCAAAGAGGTCAAAGTCGGGGCGATGATCCTGTCGCCGGGCTTCCAGACCTTCAACCCGGCCAAGTACCAGACTTATCACTATGCCAATTTACCCAACGTGGTGTCGTCCCTGGAGTTCGAGCGGATTCTGTCGGCCTCCGGTCCCTTCGGCGGCCACCTGGTGCGGCCGTCAGACCACAAGGAGCCCAAGAAGATCGCCTGGCTCCAATGCGTGGGCTCCCGGGACGTGAAGCATCACTCCTACTGCTCGTCGGTCTGCTGCATGTACGCCATCAAAGAGGCCGTGATCGCCAAGGAACATGCGCCCTACCCTCTCGACACCGCCATCTTTTTCATGGATATGCGCACCTTCGGTAAGGATTTCGAACTCTACTATAACCGCGCCCAGACCGAACACGGGGTGCGGTTTATCCGCTCCCGCATCCATAGCATTGATCCCGTGGCCGATGACAACCTGCTGATCCGCTATGCGGATGAAAGCGGCGAAGAGAAGCAGGAAGTCTTTGACCTGATCGTGCTGTCGGTGGGCATGGAGGTCAGCGAGGCCGCCAGGGACCTGGCCCAAATCCTGGGAGTCGAGGTCAATGCCCATAATTTCGTGGCCACCGATCCTGCTGCCCCCGTGGCCTCGTCCCGGGAAGGCATCTACGTCTGCGGCGCCATGCAAGGCCCCAAGGACATCCCGGAATCGGTCATGCAGGCCTCGGCTGCGGCCGGCGCGGTGAGCGCCTCTCTGGGGGACGTCCGCTGGACCGAAACCAAGGTCCGGCAGGCCCCGGAACCCAAGGACATCAAGCCTGAGGATACGCCCCGCATCGGGGTGTTCGTCTGCAACTGCGGCATCAACATCGGCGGCATCATCAACGTGCCGGAACTGTCGGCCTACGCCAAAACGCTGCCCAACGTGGCGTACGTAGAAGACAACCTGTTCACCTGCTCCCAGGACACCCAGGTCAATATGACCAAGGTTATCGAGGAGCATAACCTGAACCGGGTCGTAGTGGCGGCCTGCACCCCCATCACCCACGAGGCCCTGTTCCGGGAAACCCTGATCGACGCCGGCTTGAACAAATACCTGTTCGAGATGGCCAACATCCGCAACCAGGACTCCTGGGTGCACATGAAGGAGCACGACAAGGCCACCGAGAAGGCCAAGGACCTGGTGCGCATGGCCGTGGCCCGGGCCTCGCTGCTCAAGCCGCTGGTGGAAAAACCCCTGACCATCAACCAGCGGGCCTTGGTCATCGGCGGCGGCGTGGCTGGCCTGAACGCCGCCCTCAACCTGGGGGACCAGGGCTTTGAGACCATCCTCCTGGAAAAAGAACCGGAACTGGGCGGCAATGCCCGGCGGATTCATAAGACCATCGAGGGCATGGACGTTACGGCCTATCTGGACCGGCTCATCGAGCGGGTCAAGGCCCACGACAAGGTCCAGGTGCTCACCGGGGCCCTGGTGGTCGGCTTCAGCGGCTACAAAGGCAATTTCACCACTGAAGTCCTGGTGGGGCCCGGCATGTACGAACGGAAAATCGACCACGGCATCGTGGTGGTGGCCACCGGCGCCCATGAGTATCACCCCAAGGAATTCTGCTACGGCGAACATGACCGCGTGCTGACCCAGATGGAGCTGGGAGACCTGCTCCACCGGGCGCCCGCGGAGGTCGATAAGTGGAACCGGGTGGTCATGGTGCAGTGCGTGGGTTCGAGGAATGAGGAGAACCCCAACTGCAGCCGCATCTGCTGCCAGGGGGCGGTGAAGTACGCCCTGCAGTTGAAGAACCTCAATCCTGACATGGATATCGTCATCCTCTACCGGGATATGCGCACCTACGGCCTCCTGGAGGATTACTACCGGGAGGCTCGGGACAAGGGCGTGCTCTTCTCCCGGTTCGACCCGGAAAACCTGCCCCAGGTCAACCACGATAACGGGCAGTTGAGCGTCACCTTTGTGGATCACGTCCTGGGGCGACCCCTTAACATGCCCGTGGACGCGGTGGTGCTGAGCGCCGGGGCCCGGGCCACGGACACCGAGGAATTGGCCTCCTTGCTGAAGTTGCCCCGGAACGCCGGCGGCTTCTTCATCGAGGCCCACGCCAAGCTCAGGCCGGTGGACTTCGCCTCCGAGGGCATCTTCCTCTGCGGCATGGCCCATTCGCCCAAGCTCATCAGCGAGTCCATCGCCCAGGCCATGGCCGCGTCCGCCCGGGCCGGCGCCTTTCTGGCAGACGTCAACCAGACCATCAGCGGCGTCACCGCTCACGTGGAGCCGGACCGCTGCGCCGCCTGCCTGGTCTGTGTCCGTTCCTGCCCCTACGGCGTGCCGGCAATCAATAAGGATAACGTCTCGGAGATTAACGAGGCGCTCTGCCAGGGCTGCGGCACTTGTGCCTCGGAATGTCCGGCCAACGTGATCCAGGTGGCCCACTATGAAGATGACCAGATCAGCGCCAAGATCAAAACCCTCTATTAAGGAGTCCGCCGATGGAACCGTTTGAACCGAAGATCGTCGGGTTTTGCTGCCACTACTGAGCCTACTCCGCCGCGGACCTGGCAGGTTCGATGCGATTGCAGTACCCGCCCAATGTGCGCATCATCGAAGTGCCCTGCACCGGCAAGGTGGATGTCATGCACCTGCTCATGGCCTTCGAATACGGGGCGGACGGCGTCATCGTGGTGGGCTGTATGGAGGGGGATTGCCATTACAGCGTCGGCAATCTCTACGCCAAGAAGAGAGTCAACCGGGTCAAGGAGATTCTCGATAAAGTCGGCATCGGGGGCGACCGGGTGGCGATGTACAACCTGTCTTCCGGCATGGGGGGCAGATTCGCCGAGATCGTCAAGGAGATTACCAACAAGGTCCTGGAACTGGGTCCGAGTCCCATCAAGGGGGCCGCGGGGCAAGCCGCCAGGCCTATTGCGGAGGTAACCACATGATAAAGGCAGTGCCTAAACCTCTGGAAGAAGTCCTCGGCCTGGTCAAGGACTTCAACAAAGTCTTGATTGCCGGCTGCGACGGCTGTGTGACGGTGTGCGAAGCCGGGGGCTTGAAGGAAGCCAAAGTGCTGGCCTCAGCGCTTAGGCTTTACTTCACCCAGGCGGGCCGCCAGGCCCAGGTGGACGAGACCAGCGTAACCCGCCAATGCGAGAAGGAATATCTGGCCCAACTCTCCGAGAATATGGACACCTACGACGCGGTGGTCTCCCTGGCCTGCGGGGTCGGGGTCCAGTACCTGGCCGAGATGTACAACAACAAGATCGTCTATCCCGGCGTGGATACCTGTTTCATGGGGGTCAACGAGGAGCGGGGCCTCTACTCCGAACGCTGCCAGGCCTGCGGCCGCTGCATCCTGGCCGAGACCGGCGGCGTCTGTCCCATCGCCCGGTGTTCCAAGCGCATGCTCAACGGCCCCTGCGGCGGTTCCGACAAGGGCAAGTGCGAGATCAGCAAGGACGTGCCCTGCGGCTGGGAGCTGATCTACGAACGGCTGAAAACCCTGGGACAGCTGGACCGCTTTGAAAAACCCGTGAATCCCAAGGATTGGACCACCTCCCGGGACGGCGGACCCCGCAAGATCGTCAGAGAGGACTTACGGATATGAGCGCCGAGACTCCCAGCAAACTCCAGAAAATCATCGCTTCGGGCGCTTTTGCGGTCACCTCTGAAGTCGGCCCGCCCCGGAGCGCCGATGGCGCCGTGATCGAAAAAAAGGGCAACCTGATCAAGGATTACGTGGACGCCATCAACGTCACGGACAACCAGACCTCGGTCTGCCGGGTATGCAGTCTGGCCTGCTGCATTCGCCTCAAGCTCATGGGGCTCGAACCGGTGCTCCAGATGGTGACGAGGGATAGGAACCGTATCGCCCTCCAGAGCGATATCCTGGGGGCCGCGTCCTTCGGTATTAACAATATGCTCTGCCTCACCGGCGACCACCAGCACTTCGGGGATCACGCCACGGCCGCCAACGTCTTTGATCTGGACTCCATCCAGCTCATCCAGACGGTGAAGATGATGCGGGATGAGGGACGGCTCTTGGGCGGCTTCGAATTCGAGGTGCGGCCCCAGATGTTCATCGGCGCCGCGGCCAATCCCTTTGCGGGCCCCAATGTCGCGATGCGCGCCTCCCGCCTGGCCAAGAAAGTCGCGGCGGGAGTGCAATTTGTCCAGACCCAGTGCATTTATAACCTGGACACGTTCAAGGAGTTCATGAAGATCATAGTGGACCGGGGCCTGCACGAAAAGGTGGCGGTCCTGGCCGGCATCACCCCCATGAAGAACGTGGGCATGGCCAAGTACATGCAAAAACGGGTGCCGGGCATCGATGTCCCCGATGACATCGTGCGCCGCATCGGCGGGGTCCCCAAGGAAAAGCAGGCCGAAGAGGGCCTCAACCTGGCGGTAGAACAGATCCAGGAACTGAAAGAAGTGCCGGGGGTCCGGGGGTTCCACATCATGGCCATCGAATGGGAGGAAAAAGTCCCGGGGATCGTGGAACGGGCGGGCCTGTATCCCCGACCGCAAGTGGGCTGAAGTTAATTATACTAACGAGTCTTGTAATTTATCAAATCTGAACCCATAATAGGGTTAATCCATCTAGAAAGGAGAAGTCTCATGCCTGGGAAATATGTGCTGATCGTTGACGACGATCCGGATCTGGTGGAAACCGTTTCCATGATGCTCGAGTCCAAGGGTTATGAAGTGGGCAAGGCTTACGACGGGATTGAGGGGGAGGAAGCCATTAAGAAGCGCCGTCCGGACGTGCTGATTCTGGACGTGATGATGCCCAGAAAGAATGGCTACCAGCTCTGCAAGGAGCTGAAATCCAACAAATGGACTAATGAGATTCCCATTGTCCTGCTCACTGCGGTGGGCGAAGCCGTGCCTACCACCAGCTACAGCCACGCCGAAGGTATGGCCATCGAAGCCGAAGACTTTATTCCCAAACCGGTGGACGCGGCCACCCTGGTGGCGGCGGTGGAAAGGTTACTCTAACCGTAAGACATGCGTCATACGAGCGTTGAAAAATTTCGACCGGATCAGGATTGGGGGTCTTAAAGTTATGGAGGGGGGCGCCTGCGTGGTGTCCTCCTCCCCGTCGGCAGACAATCGCCTAAGCCTGGCGGTCTGCGCCCCGCTGGCCCGGAACCGCATCAACCTCACCTTCTTGACCCACGTAGCCGGGGACCGCGAGGTGCTCTGCACCGCCAGCGATACCGGAGAAGCCGCTTACACGCTGTTACAATCACACGCCGGCCCCGGCGGGACGCTGGAATTGCAGCCCGGCGCCTCGATTCTCGCCGTTTATCCCCATGACAAGCACCCTGAGGTCATCGGCACCTTCATCCGAAGCCTGGCCCGGGCCCGGGTGGTCCTCCACGGCCTGGCCACTTCGCCCTCGGCCATCGCGGTGGTGCTCTCCAGCGCCCGCGTCAAGGCCGCGGTCCGGCAACTCTTTGAGCACTTCCATTTTCCAGGCTTCGCCTCGCCCGAGGAATTTTTCGGAGCCCAGGCCCCGCCTAAGGAATATCTGGAAAAGGTGGTGGCCACCTACCAGGAAAAGGTCATCAAGGTCTATTGCATCATCCCCCAGTCCGACCTGGACCTCTGGGGCATGAGCATCGCCTCGGCGGATATCCTCGCAGGCTTTGCCGAGGCCCTGATGGAGATGGGCCAACTGGGCCTGGCGGTGCCGTTTCTCACGGCCCTGCCGGGGCTCGGGGGACGGGAATTTATCCTGTCCTTCAGCACGGCCCGGCGCCAACCCGGGTCTCACAGGCTGGAAGCCTGTGCCACTGGCGACCACGGCGGCGAAATTCGCCGGATTTTGAAGCAGCGCCTGCCGGACATGCGGCCCATGCGTCTCACTCCGGTGGCCGGGATCTTTCTCCACGGGCCCCATTTCGGCGACCGCTACGGCATCGCCCATACGCTGGTTGCAGCCCTGGAACAGGCCCATATCTCCCTGTTAGCCTTAAGCTGCACCATCTCCTCCATTTCCCTGATCATTCGGCAGCACGAACTGGCCGCGGCCCAGGTGATCTTGGGGAAGACCTTTGCGGCCCCGGTGGAGTGCGCCGCGGCGCCGTCCCGGGCCTAGAACCTTGGGGCTAATTGTTTTGACCCCCAAGTTTTCCTTTGAGGGAGACCTCCGGCCAAATTGAAGAGGCATCGCTGGTGAAAGACATTTTTAGCTCTATCCTGGCCGATTTTCTCGATCCGGTCGTCGTCGCCAACCACCGCCGGGAGGTGGTCTTCCTCAATTGCGCCGCCCAAAAACTCTTCGGCGAGGCCCTGAAACCCGGGGACCCCTGCCCTCTTTGTTCCGAGACCCCCATTATCACTGAAGCGAATAAAGAAGGCCTCCGGCGGCCGCAGTGTCCCCAGGCGGCGGGGATTTTGAAGCAGACGCCCATTCTGCTCAAGACCCGCTGGCCCATCGGCGCCCCCCTGTCCTTAAGCGCCATCTCTATTCGCGACGACGGTCACGAAAAGGTCGGTTGTCTCCTCCACATCACCGAACATAAGGAACTGCTGGCCCATCCGGTGATGGAGCAGCAGATGGCCACCCTGTCCAGCATCCTGGAGAATTTCCCCCAGCCCTTCTTCATGGTGGACCCGTTTTTGGTGGTAACCCACATCAACGACCACATGGAAGAACTCACCGGATACTCCCGGGGCGAGGTGGTGGGGCGGATGACCTGCGGCGAACTGCTCAACACCATCCAGTGCAACACCTGCGACTGCGTGCTCAAGCAGGTCATGGAACGGAAAAAACCCCTTTCGGGGCTGCGGCGGGTGGTGCGGGACCGCCAGGGCCGGGAAGTGCCGGTGAGCGTGTCCGCGTCCATCATCACCGATTCCGAAGGCCGGGTCATCGGCGGTTTCGAGGCGGTGCGGGATATCACCCCCGTGGTAGAGGCGGAGCAGAAGCTCGATCTTTTGACCCAATTGACCCAGGAAGGCCTCTTGATGGCGGATGAGAACCACCGGGTCATCTTCGCCAACACCCGGATGATGGAAATCCTGAATACCCCCAGGAGCCGGATTCTCGGCATGCACCTGGGGGAAGTGCTCAGCTCTCAGCACCTCCACATGGCCCAGGAACTCGTAAGCCTGGTGGATCGTGATCTACAGCAGGAAACCCGTTTTTGCAGCATTCTCGACAAGCCGGCCTCCGAGGGCCACGTGCCCCGGGTCTTCGAGACCTGCATGGCGGTCTCCCGCTTGGGCGCCAAGACCATTACCTGCCTGTACCTGCGGGACCTGACCAGCCGCATCCTCATCGAAAGAGAATTACAGAAGACCAATGCCTTCCTCACCAACATCATCCAGAGTTCGGTGGACGGCATCGTGGTGGTGGACAAAAAAGGGGTGCCCCTGATCTTCAATGAAGGCGCGGAACGTATCCTGGGCTATAAGGCTGAAGAAATGATCGGCAACCCGGAGAACTTCCGCCGCTTTTATCCCCTCCAGGAAGCGACCGAAATGATGCGGCGCATGCGCAGCGATGAATACGGGCCGGCGGACAAACTGAATACCTCCCGGATCACCTTCATCAACAAGCAGGGCGAGGAGGTGCCGGTAAATTTCTCCGCCACCATCATTCGGGAGCGCGGCGAAGAGGTCGGCAGCGTCGGCATCTTCACCGACTTGCGGGAAATCCTCAAGGTCCATCGGGAATTGGAGGCTGTCCAGTCCCAACTGGTGCACACGGAAAAGATCGCCTCCCTGGGCCGCATGGCCGCGGGCGTCGCCCATGAGATCAACAACCCCCTGGCCGGCATCCTCATCTACGCCGAACTGCTGCAACGGGATCTGGCCGCGGACGATGCCCACCGGGAAAACCTGGAGGTGATCGTCACCCAGACCATGCGTTGCCAGCAGATCGTCAACCGCCTCCTGGACTTCAGCCGCCAAACCCTGGGGCAGAAAAAGCTCTTCGACGTCAATGATGTGATCCACCGCTGCACAGAGCTGATCAGCCACCAGGCGTTTTTCCTCAACATCAAGGTCGTGGAGCACCTGGATCCGTTGCTGCCCCAGATCGTGGGCGATCCGGGCCAACTTCAGCAGGTTTTCACCAACCTGCTGCTCAACGCCGCCGACGCCATGAACGGGCAGGGCCGGATCACCATTGCCAGCCGGCCCACCCCCCGGGAAGACGGCATCATCCTGACCTTTACCGATACCGGCCCCGGTATTCCCGTCGAGATTCGCGATAAGATTTTTGAGCCCTTTTTCACCACCAAGCCGCCGGGCAAGGGCACCGGCCTCGGCCTGTCTATCGTCTACGGGGTGATGCAGCGGCACGGCGGCACCATCGAGGCCGACAGTTCTCCCGGGGAGGGAACCACCTTTACCATCCGGTTGCCCCTGGATTCCCAGGAAAACGGAGTTACCATGGAGTTTGAGGAGTAGGGAGCAGTTGTCAGTTGCCAGTTGCCAGTTTTCGGGGCATAGACATTGTTTGGTAGCCGCAGGCTTTAGCCTGCGCCTGCACAGGCGAGACGCCTGTGCTACCAGGGGAAGATCAGTCCGCCCAAGGTGGTAATTCGGTTTTTGAGAGAACAAGCTTTAAGCTGACGGCTGATAGCTGACAGCTATCAAGGGTGCCTTATGTCGGATCAATATACCGTGCTGGTGGTGGATGACGAGGAAGTCCTGCGCCTGGGCTGCAGCCGGGTGCTCAAAAGCGAGGGCTACCGGGTGGCCACCGCCGCCAACGGCAAAGAGGCCCTGGACCTGCTGGCCGCTAAGCCCGTCAACGTGGTCCTCTGCGACTTAAAAATGCCGGTGATGGGGGCCCTGGAGGTCCTGGAGGAAGTCTCAGTTCGCTTCCCCGGCGTCCCGGTCATCATCATGACCGGTCTCGGCACCGTGGCCGACGCGGTGGAGTGCATGAAAAAAGGGGCTTACGACTTCGTCACCAAGCCTTTCAGCATCGACCACCTGACCATGGTGGTGCGCCGCGCCCTGGAGAAACAGCTCCTGGAAGAGCGCGCCCGCCGACTCCAGGCAGAGCAGGCCCGGAACCTTTACAACCTGGCCATGGAACAGAGCCGGATGCACACCATCGTCAACTGCATGGCCGATGGCGTGCTGGTTACCAACCGGGAAGGCGAGGTGGTCCTGTGTAATTCCACTCTCCTGCAACTCCTGGGAGTAAGCGCCTCCCCGCCCCAACCCGGGCCGCTCCATGCCTACCTGGACGACCCCGATTTTAAGGAGGCTATCGCCTCCCTGCTCGCGGGCGCCGACCCGGACCGTAACCGCTTTATTGCCCAGGAACTCTGCGCTAACCGCATCCACCTGCGGGTCCTGTCCGCCCCCTTCTACGGCCCGGACGACCAGATTCTCGGCACGGTTACCGTTTTTCACGACATCACCCACTTTAAAGAACTGGATGAGATGAAAAACGACTTCGTGCGCATGGTGTCCCATGAACTCCGCTCGCCTCTGGCCGCCATTAAGCAGCAGCATGCCGTCATTCTGGACGGTCTGGCCGGAGAGTTGACCGACAAGCAGCGAGAGCTCTTATCCCGGGCCCATGCCAAAATCCAGGGCCTCCTGGAATTGATCAATGACCTCTTGGACGTGGCCAAGATGGAAGCCGGCCACGGGCAACTGGAGCAAATCCCCCTGGATCTGAGCGATATCCTGGCTGAACTGGTGGAACTCCTGCGGGAGCGGGCCGCCAGCCAGAAGGTCATCTTGAAGCTGGAGGTTCCCGGCGGCATCCCCCTCGTGCTGGCTGACCGCCGCAGCATGGAGGAGGTCTTCACCAACCTGGTGAGCAATGCCATCAATTACTCCCCGGATGGCGGTGAAGTCAAGATTGCCGCCATCTCCCGGGGCGACTACCTGGAAGTCCTGGTAAGCGACCAGGGCATCGGCATCGAGCCCGAGGAGTTGCCCAAGATCTTCGACAAGTTTTACCGGGTCAAGAGCCCCAAGACCCGGCTGGTGATCGGCACCGGTCTGGGCCTGGCCCTGGTCAAAGGGCTCATCGAGGCCCACCGCGGATCGGTAGACGTGGAGAGCGCAGTCGGGGTGGGGACCACCTTTAAGGTCAAGCTGCCCACCGTGACCGACATGAAGGGTGCGGATGGAGGCAAGTGAATTCAGCCGGCAAATCCTGGTAGTGGACGATGAGCCCGCGGTGCGGACCGGCATCGCCCAGGTCCTGTCCCGGCAGGACCTGAAGATCACCGTGGCCGCCGACGCCGCAGAGGCTATGGAACACTTAACCCACCAGGTCTTTGCCATCGTGCTCCTGGACATCAAGCTGCCGGACCTGAGCGGCGTGGAGTTGCTTAAGCTCCTGCGCCGGGACTTTCCCGAAACCGAAGTCATCATGATCACCGGCTACCCCACCATCCAGGGAGCGGTGGAGTGCATCAAGCTGGGGGCCCTGGACTATCTGGTGAAGCCCTTCCGCATCGATGAATTGGAAGTGGTGGTGCGCAAGGCCCGGGACCATCTGGCCCAGAGAGGCAAGCCGGAGGCTCCCGAAGCCCACGAGCTGGGTCTGGATTTTATCATCGGCAGAAGCCCGGCCATGAAGCAGGTGTTCGCCAAAATCAAGCGGGCCGCGCCCAGCGACAGCACCGTGCTCCTGACCGGAGAGTCCGGCACCGGCAAGGAGCTGGTGGCCCGGGCTATTCACCTGCTCAGCCCCAGGTCGGATAAGGAGTTCGTGCCGGTGGACTGCTCCGCCCTGGTCGAGACCCTGCTGGAAAGCGAGCTCTTCGGCCACGTCAAGGGTTCCTTCACCGGCGCGCATCAGACCAAGCACGGCCTCTTCGAACTGGCCAACCACGGCACTTTTTTCTTCGATGAGATCAGCAATCTGAGCCTGAATATCCAGGCCAAGCTTCTCCGGGTAATTCAGGAACGGGAGTTTATGCAGGTGGGGAGCCAGAAACGCGTCAAGCTGGATATCCGCATCATCGCTTCCTCCAACCGGGACCTCATGGAGGCCATCAAGGCCGGCACCTTCCGGGAGGACCTCTACTACCGGCTCAGCGTCATCCCCATCCACTTACCCCCCTTGCGGGAGCGCACCGGCGACATCCCCCTGCTGGCGGAGCACTTCCTGCGCAGATACAGCCTCAAGGGCCAGCGGGAAGTCACCGGCATCTCCAGCCGGGCCTTGAAGATGCTCGGCGACTATGCCTGGCCCGGGAATGTGCGGGAATTGGAGCACACCATAGAACGCATCGTCATCCTGGAGGATGGGGAGATCATTCAGCCGGAACACCTGCCCAGTTTCATTTCCCAGCGCCAGGGGGAGTTTCAGGTGTTCTCCGATGAGAATTATTCCCTGGACGAGTTGGAAAAGCGCTACATCCAGTTCATCCTGCGCCACACCAAGGGCCGGCGCCAGGAGGCCGCCCGTATCTTAGGGATCAACCGCAAGACCCTGACCCATAAAATCGACAAATACAACCTGAAGGTAAGCTGGTAGGCAGAACCGGCTCACCCTATGGGCTCACCGGGGCCGCGCATCTTTCCGTTTTCTCAACTACCCGCCCTCATCAGGATGTAGTATAAAGGTATCGTACTCTTAAAGATCATCCGGGTTGACTCTGGGGGAGAGGGGTAAGCGGTCATGAAAAGGTTCACCGGCTTCGGTCTGGCGCTGTTGGCAGGCATGGTTATCATCATCGTCATCCTGGTGCGGCTCTACTTCGGAGGCTCTCCGAAGCCCGGGCCCGCCACCGTGACCGCGCCCGCGCCCCCGGCTCCCACCGCTGCGGCGCCCCAGCCGGCGCCGACGCCAACCCCGGCGCCTGCGTCCCAGGCGACGCCGACTGCCCCCCTGACGGTGCAGCCGGGCCCGCCTCAGAGTGCGCCAGCGGAGACGAAAGTTGCGCCCTTACCGCCCTTGCAGCCGGAAAAGCAACACGGCTTCCTGGCGGGCACCTTTCACCGCTACCGCGACGCGGCCAAGCTCTTGGACAGGCTAAAGAAGCAAGGGAAACCGGGCTTTATCCGCCGAGACCCGGCCAACGGCCACCGTTTCCAGGTGTGGGTAGGCCCTTTTGACACCCCCCACGAGGCTGCGGCCGCGAAAAAATCCCTTCGGCGCCATCTGAAGCGAACTCCCAAAATTGAGGCCATCGAAAATCCCGTCCCCAAGTAAGGTAACTGGCAAGCCTTATTGCACAAAGACTTCCACGGCGTCGCCCTGGCCGCCCGGCCCCGCCGCGGTGAGGCGGTGGCGGCCTCGGGTCAAATCTAGGGGCAGTTCGTAGGGCGGGCCGGTGGCCGCGACTTCCCGCCCATCCACAAACCAGGTGACCGTTGGCACCGGGTCCCGGCACAGGGCCTTTAAGGTCACCCGAATCGTCTCCGCCGGGGGCGTCAACAGGAAGCGGTCCCCCCCCAGGGGATAGCTGATGCTGATCCTGGAGTTGAGCCCGTCCGCCCGGCCAGTTCCGAAACCCGGAGCCGCGGCCGGCCTCCCAAAAGCCTTGGCCAAATTCTGATCAAACTCCGCCAGGCGAAACCGACCCTCCCCGCCCTTCTCGAAGCGCTGATGCAGCCAGCCCGCAAACGTGGCGGGCATGCGGTGCCATGGTTCTGCGAGGTGGTGATAGGTGCAAAAGGTCTGGGGTTCGGTCCCGGCCAGGAAAAATTCCCGGCGCCGGTGTACGCAGCCGGGGCCGGGCTTCAGGCCGGAGAAGGCGCACACCATGGCCTCGGTGACCCCGCTCGGCCGTGAGAAGGGCTGGGGCGGCCCCGCGGCAAACAAGACCGCAGCCAGGTCTGCCACGATGGGAGCCGCAGCCGCGGCCCCGCTTAACTTGGCTGTGGGCCGGCCGTCGAAATTGCCCACCCACACCGCCAGGGTGTACTCCGGCGTATAGGCCACGGCCCAGGCATCCCGGTAATGGGAGCTGGTCCCGGTCTTGATGGCCAGGGGGTAAGGCGGGTTCATGGCGGTGGAGGCGCCGAAGATGCGGGCCCGGGCCAGGGGGTCCGACAGAATGTCGCTGATGATAAAGGCCGCCTGGGGGGAAAACACCGGCACTCCCTCTTCCCGGGGCTCGTCCAGGGTCAGGCGCAGGGGGGCAAACTTGCCATGGTTGGCCAGGGAGGCGTAAGCCGCGGCCAGTTGCAGCAGGCTGACTTCGGGGTTGCCCACCACCAGGCCCAGACCGTACTGCTCCGGAGTGACCTCCGGGCGGTTAATGAGGTTCAGGCTGGCCAAGGTCTCATAGTACGCCTCCGGCCCCATCAGGTTGAGCAGGTGGACCGACGACAGGTTCAGGGAATTGGCCAGGGCCTCCCGGAAGGCTACGGGACCGTGGGTGACGCGGTCGAAATTGGCCGGAATAAACTCCCCCCGGGGAGTCCGGTAGCGCCGCTCCACGTCCTCCAATACCGAGGCGGAGGTGAAACCCTGGTCCAGGGCCTGGGCATAGAGAAACGGCTTCAGGGTGGAACCCGGAGAGCGCCAGGCCGCGGCGCCGTTATTGAACCCCTGGTCCCGGGGGCCATAGGCGCAAGAGCCCGCCAGGGCCAGGACTTCCCGGCTGCGGTTGGCCACGATCACCGCCGCGGCCTGGGAAGCCCCGGCCTTCAAAAGTTCAGCCCGGTGCGAGAGCACAATGGCCTGGGCCCGCCGCTGTAGAGGGAGATCCAGGGTGGTCCTGAACCACTGCCCTGTCGCCTTCACAGAATTATCGCGGGCCAGAACCAGGTTGACCCAATGCGGGGCCTCGAAGGGAAACCAGGGGGGACGCCGGCCAGTACCGGCCAATCTAACGGCGTCCTGCTGCTGAGCCTGGCATTCATGGAGGCTGAGATACCCCAGATCCGCCATGCGTTGCAGCACCCAGCGCTGCCGGGCCAGGAGCCGATCCCGATGCGGGCCGTAGGGGTTCAGGGTCCCCGGGGCCTTGACCAGCGCGGCCAGGAGCGCGGCCTGGCCCGCCGTCAGCTGCGCCGCGGGTTTGCCGAAATAGGCGTAGGCCCCGGCCTCCACCCCCATGAGATTATTGCCCACCGGCGCCCGGTCCAGATAGCGCCGCAGGATCTCATCCTTGCTGAGCAGCAGCTCTATCCTGAGGCTGCGGCACATCTCCACCAGCTTGCGATAATAGCTGCGCGGCCCCGGGTAGGTGAGGCGCGCCAGTTGCTGGGTGATGGTGGAGGCCCCGGAGACAATGCGGCCCCGGCTCAGGTTGGTCGCCGCGGCCCGCACGATGGCCAGGAGATCGATGCCCGGATGGCGCCGAAAGCGCTGGTCCTCCGCGGCCACGAAGGCCGCGGCCACCAGGCGCGGCAGGTCCTGGTCAGCAGGCAGTTTGATCAGCTTGCGCCCCGCGGCGTCGGGCCCCAGCCGCAGCATCCGGCCGGAGCGGTCCAGGACCAGAGGCCCGGGCCGGGGATCCAGGGCCTCCGGGTCCAGGCGGGACGCGGCCTCGAAATGCCAGGCCAGTCCGGCCAGCGCCAGCACAATCGCGGCCGCGCCCCAGACCGCCAGACGTAAGCCGCGCCGCCTCATCTTCAGCGTCCCTTGATGGTCAACTTTCCCTGGGCGGAGTAACCATTCACCCCGGGGGAGTACATCGCCGCCACCCGGGTGGCGGGCACCACAAACGTGCCTTCACACACGGCCCGGCAGTAATACTCGAACCGCTGGGACCCGGAATAGACCTGATCCCGGAAGGCCAACACCCGGTCGTCCCGAATTTCGAAGTAATTGGGCCGGAACCGGATGGTCCCTTCCCGGGTGACGTAATCGAAGTCGTCGCCGTTCTCCTCGTCCCCTTCCGGGACCCGCTCCTCGGTCTTGAAGGCCGAGTTGATGGCCAGCAGGCCCGCGGGCAGGGGGTCATCCAGCACCACGTAGCTCTGCCCCTGGCCCGCGACCTCCATATTCACCGTGACTTTCACCAGGTCTCCCACCTTGATGACGTCGGAGCCGTCGGTGTTCTTGATGGTCCGGCTGACCTTGAAGCCGTGGGCCGCTCCCGTGCCGGCAATATCCAGGCGGGGGGCGGTCAGTTCCAGCTTATAGATCCAGGTTTTGCCCGCTAGGCCTTCCACTTTGACCACCGGGTTTTTCAACAAGAGCGCAGAATCCAGGCCCACCGTGCGGAAGCCCCGGGGGTCCAGTTTCAGGTGTTGGGTGCCGGGCGCGCCGGGCTGGCTGAGGGTAATCTCCACCGGTTCGGTCCCGAAGCTGGTCCCCTTGAAATAGTCCCCCAGGGCCAGGAGCGCCCAGCCGGTATCGCTGGTGGAGGTCCAAATGCCCTGGCGGTCCAGGCCTCCCAGCAGCAGCAGGGCCTCCTCCTCGGTGCCGCGGTCGCGGGGCAAAATGGCGTTACCCGCCAGCAGGGCCAGGGCCGGGGCGCGGTACCGGGCCTGGAACCCATCCTCGCTGTCGTCCCGCAACGCCGCGGCCTTGCCGCCCAACAGGGGTTTCAAGGCGGTCTGGAGTTCCTTCAGCGGCCGCAGTTTGGCCTGCTTGGCCGCCAACAGCAGCAGGATTTTGCTCTCCCGGTCCATCCTGGCGGCCTCGGCGTTTACGGCATTGAAGGTCTCCCGTTCCAAGGAGTCGTTGAGGGCCAGGAGGTAACAGGCAAAGGCCTTGAAGGCCGGGGAACGTTTCTCTTCTTTGATCTGGTTCTTCAGGTACTCCATGGCCTGACTGAGGGAATCCGGCGGCACGTTGATGCCGTTGCTCCCGGCCAGACTCAAGGCGGCGATGGCATAGATCGACCCCCAGAGGTGGGCCTCCCGCTGCCCCGGCCAGTAGGCAAAACCGCCGGAGTCGGTCTGCAGGCCCAGCAGGCGCTGCACCCCCCGGTTAAGGAATTTGTCGGTGTCTTCCAGGCTCACCCCCGAGACCAGTCCTTTCTGGATCACTCCCCTTAAGGCCGCCAGGCCCAGAACCCCCGAGCCGGTCTGCTCCACGCACCCATACGGATAGTGCAGCAGGTACTCGATGGCCTGGGACATGCGCAGGAAGGGCGACCCGGCCACGGTCAGGACCGCGGTAACTTCCTGCGGGCTAATCTGCCCGGCCTCCTTGCCGGTCAGATAGGGCGGGAGGGGGACCTTGATTTCGCTTGTCCCGGCCAGGGAGCCGAACCACACCTGGGTGTCCCGGACGTAGCCGGAATTGACGCGCAGCTTGAGTTCCACCGCGTCGCTGCGCCCCTGGAATTGCCCGGCAAACCGGGCCGCCGCGGGTCCGGCGGTGGCCGCCTGGCCAGTGACGTTGAGTTTCATGCTGTCCTTGGGCTTAAGCGGTGCAGTGGGTGGCTCTGCGGTGAGAAAGAGCCCGCCGTCGCCGATCGCACTGAATTGCACCGGCCCCTGGGCGGTAGTGGCGTTGAACGCGGCCACCTGAAATTTAAAGGTGTCCCCCTTGGTAAAAAAGCCGGGCAGCCCCGGTTCCAGGTAAAAGGCCTTGGTGGCCAAGAGCGGCCGTTCGACGCTGGCGAAGCGGCTGCCCCGGTCCACCACCACGGCATAGACCCGATAGGTGGTCATGTTGTCGGGCAGGGTGAACGTCACCTGGGCCCGTCCCTGGGCGTCAGTAAGCACGCTGGGGTTAAAGAAGGCCACCGCCTCGAAACGCCGCCTCAGCTTGGAGATGGCGCCCTCGTTGAGGCCGCCGCCGCCGGTCAGGGGCTCGTTCTTGGAGAGATAAAACGGGGTCTGGTGCACCAGGAAAGACAGCAGCTCTCCGGTATATACCCCCAGAGGCCGGTCAAACCGGGTCAAAGAGTCGAGCGCGGGAGTCTTGAAGCCGGTGAGGGCCAGGACGGCCTCATCCACCACGGCCACAGCCAGCTCGGCTTCCACCCCCTCGCCTTTGGCTCCCTGGACGGTGAAATCGAGGGTCACCTTATCCCCGGGTTCAAACTTGAGTTCCTTGGCGGCCGGGCTGATCTGGACCTTGAGGCCCTGGACTTCCTGCCGCACCGACAGGTTGACGGTGCCCCAGTAAAAATTAGGGGCCTCGGTGTCGTAGTGGCCGGCGTACACCGGGAACTCGCCCCGGGGGGTCAGTCCCAGGACCGAAACGTAGACGTTGGGGGTGTATTCGGGCCGGATGGCAACTTCCAGATTTTCATCGGGTCCTTTCGGGGCCACGACCTGGTACTTCAGCACCCCATTCTGTTCCAGGGTGACCAGGTAGCGGGAAACCGGACTCCGGGGCCGGGCCGTGATCCGGGCCGTTTCCCCCGGCTTATACGCGGCCCGGTCCGCGGCCAGGGACAGGGGCTGGTAGGGCAGTTCCCGATTTTCGTAGGCATAGTTTTCGCCGCTGACGTCAAAGGCCGTGGCCGACGTGAAGCTGCGGCCGGCCTCGTCCCGGTAGGTAAAAGCCACCAGGTAGCGGCCCCCCCAGGCAAAGTTGAACCGGAAGGCGGCCGTGCCTTTCTCCAGGGTCAGATCAGTGGCCACGGTCCGGCGCCAGACCTCCTGGTCGTCCCAATAGAGGTCGCCGGCTTCGTTGCGTTTGGCCACGTAGGTGTAGCTCTTCTGCAGGATCTCGGCCTGGACGGCCCCGCGCCTGATCCGCTTGCCGTCGGACTTGGCCACCGTCACCTTGAGGACCTGGTCCTCGTCAGCCCGGGCCTCATCCGGGTGGCGGCTGATGCCCACCAGCAAGGCCGGGGTCACCTGAAAGGCCTGGGTGTCCGAAGCGGCCCGGCCGTCGAAATCCACGACCGTAGCCACCACCGACAGACCATGCTGCCCGTCCATGATCTGGCGGTCCAGGGGAAACTCCAGGGACGCCCGGCCATTTTCATCCAAAATGGTCTGGCCGCTTTCGATCAATTCCCCCTGATCATCGCCGCCATAGCCGAAGGTGAAGTCAGCCTGGCCCGGGACCTGATAATCGGTCTTGGCCTGATAAATCTTCCAGCGCACCTGGCCGTGTTTGACCGGACCGCCGGCATAGTAGGAGCCCGTGAGATTGATCCGGACAAAGGGAGCCTGCTGCTCGCCCCGGTTGACGTAATCTTTCAGGGTCTTGGAGAAACGCTCAAACGCGATGCCCACGAAGTGGCGGGGCGGCTTGAATTCCTGCAATTGAAAGGTGACGCTCACCTGGTTCTTGGGCGCGGCCGTTTCCTCTGCTTCTCCGGTGTGGCCCTTTTTGCGGGCGGCGGTTTCCGCGGGGGTTTCCGGGCCATAGGTCATATTCAGGGTGTAGGTCCCCAGGGGCCAGTAACTCTGAGTCAGGACCTCCCCGGCCGCGGTGCCGAAATCCGAAGTCCGGCCTTCCATGGTGAAGACCTGCTCACCTTTGGGGCTGAGGACCTCAAAGAAACAGACTTCCCCCACGGGCGGGATAATGCGCCCCTGGTCGTATTCCCGCACGACGCCCTTGAAATACATCTTCTCGCCGGGACGGTAAACGCCCCGTTCCGTAAAGACCTGGGCCTTGAGGTTGCGGACTTTCTCGCCCACTTTAACCTGCCAGATACCCTGGGGCTTGAGGTTGCCCGGGGGCAGCACCTGGATAAAGGCCACATCGTCGGGGGTGCCGGCCATCAGCAGCACCAGGTCGTCTTTGGCCACCCGGCGCTGCACCTGCGCCGGCTGGTTCGGGTTTTTGAGGGCTATCCCCTTAAGGTCCTTGTCTTCGAACATCAGGACGCCGTCCGCGTTGGTGCGGCCCAGGGGGAAGACCTCCATGTCCTTGGTAAAGCCGATGACCCGGGCGCCGGCCATGGGGGTGCCGGCCTTGAGGGAGGTGACCCACAAGAGGAGTTGGTTGTCGCCGCGTTTATAGGTCAGGCCCAGATTGGTGATTTGGAAGACCCGGGGCTGGGTGGCCGCGGCGCTGCCGGCCTCGTTATCATAGACCCGGATGAGTTCGAGAACTCCTTTCTCCTTGCCCTGGCGGAAATTCAAGGGCAGAGAGACGGCCCAGCGCTGGTTCTTTTCTCCCGCGGCGGGAAAGAGTTGCTTTTCGTCCAGAGGCAGGGCTTGAAAGTGGTCCAGTTCCAAGTTGGCACTCATGAGGGGCTTGAGCCCTTCGGCGCCGGATTTGAGCTCCTGGGACAGCCGGTCCCAGTCAGCGGGGTTCTTCTCCACCGCCAGGGCCAGGGGCAACAGCAGGGGCGGCACCCGAATCCCTTCAAATTTCAGATTGTTGACGTTCTGGGCCCGGACGTGGAGCAACTGCCGGCTGTCCCGCTCGATAACGCTCTGGGGCCCCACAAATTCCACTTTGGGCGGCCGATCCGGCATGAAAAAGGAGTTGACCGTCCGGAGGTAGGTTTTATTCCCCACCCGCAGGTTATCCGGCAGAACCACCAGGTAGCCGGTGCCGTAGCGGAAGGCTCCTCGCAGGGTCAGGACCCCCTGGGGGTTCGTAGTGGTGCGGTTCCAGTCGATCTTGACCCGGGGCAGCAGCCGCAGATTCCCCCTGAGCAGGTCAGGGTCCAGGGGCTGGCTGAACCTGATCCTGAGCTCTTCCTGGGCGGCATCCGGCTCGATCTTCTCGATGGTAAAGTGCTTTTTGGGGTCGAACCCGGGCGCGGCCGCGCCGGGGGGCGACTTAACCCGCTCCTGGGCGGCCAGCAATCCCGCCGGGGCCAGCAGTCCCAAGGCCAGGGCCCAGATCAGCAGCACGGCCAACCTGGGGGCCAGAGCCCCGGTGCGGCGCGTGTTCTCAACGGTAATATAAAAAGGGGATCTCGGGCCAGAAGGAGTCTTCATGTCACCCTCCCTGCAATGGGGGTCAGACCGTAAGAGGAAGCCGCCGCGGTAGTAATTGCGTCCTTCGGGGCTCCCCGGATTAATCGGCATTAACGGATGGAAGCATGAGCATCATGGCCGGGGCAGCCAGCGTCTCACTTTAGCATGAAAAGCCGGTATGTGGGCTAAAGATAAACAAGACGAGGGGCGCGTCAAGGAGAGATACGAGGATGGCGGGAGCACGAAATTCCTTCATGGGCCTTGGCCCCACCCGCAAATTATGGAAAAACACTAACGGCCGGGAACGGAAGGCACTGGGGGGCCAGGCTGGCCTTACCCGCCACCCTGCATCGTCATCCATAAACCCAGATCAGTGTTATTCCAGTCATCCGTATTACTGGGCAACTCAAGGCCGATATGGTGATTGATCCTGCTATCGAGGCGTTTCACGTCCTCATCGCTGGTGGTGGCGCACCCCATCAGGGCCATGGCCAGCCCCAGGCGGAGGAGCCGGAGGTACCAGCCGCATCTGCGAATTTTCATATCTCTCCCTCAAGAACCGCTTCTCTGACCCCGATTCTTAATAGAAAGAGGCCCGAGCCGCCGGGCCTCTTTCCGCTACGTCAGAAGCTGAGTCGATAGTTATTTGGCCAGCACGAACTTGCCGTCCTTGACCTGGACGATGACCATGGAATCCGGTCCCAGGCCGTTGTGATCTTCGGGGGTCAGGTTATAGATCCCGGAAATCCCCACATAGCCCCGGGTCCCTTCGATGGCGGCCCGCAGGGCCTTGGGGTCCGTGCCCGCCTTCCGGAGGCCGTCGGCCACGATGGTGATGGCGTCCCAGGCGTAGCCGGAATGGGTATTGATGGGGAACTGCTTATCGTAGTGATAGACGTCTTTATAGAGGTGGATGAAGTTCTGGATGACCTTCTTCTGGGGATCTTTATCCGACAACTCGTCCGCCACCATCAGTTTGGTGGAGGGCATGCGGTCGCCCTCGGAGGCCTTTCCGGCCAGTTGAATATATTCCGGTCCCGGCTGGCCGTGACACTGAAACAAGGGGATGGTAATCCCCAGTTGGGCCTTGTTTTTGGCCACAATGGCGCCCGCCGGCCCGATGGTCCAGCAGATGATGGCCTGGGGATTGGTATTCTTGATTTTGGTAAGCTGGGGGGTCATGTCCGTGTCTTTGGGACCGAAAGACTCCTTGGCCACAAAAGTGATGCCGTAGTTCGGAGCCAGCTTTTCCAGCCAAATGGCCCCGTCCTTGCCAAACGGGTCGGACGCAGTGAGCATGGCCACCTTGGTCAAGTTGTTCGCCTTCAGATACTCGAAGAGCTTGGTCACCGCGGTGGAAGAGCGCTGGGGCGATTTGAAGATATAGGTGAAGGGCCCGGTCTGCTGCATGATCGGCGGATCGCCCCCCACGGTCATGAAGATGGGGATGCCGGCTTCTTCCACGATCTTCTTCACCTGCATGCCTTCCCCGGTAGAGGTGGGTCCGATGATGGCCGCTACTTTGTCCGCGAAGATGAACTTCTTGGCGATGGTGGCCGCCTTGGCCGGATCGCTCTCGGTGTCGCCGATAATCAGCTCCAGAGGTCGGCCGTTGATGCCCCCGCCCTTGTTGATCTGGTCCACCGCCATCTCCGCCACCAGCTTGGTGGGGGTGCCGATGGGCGCAGCAGGCCCTGACAGGGCAAAGAACGCCCCTATCTTGATGGGTTGCTTCTGGTCCGCAGCCTGGGCGCCGCCATGCACCATCGCCACCAGGGACGCGGCTATCAAAACCCGTAATAATACGCTCTTCATAACGCTCCGTCCTCCTTCAAGAATATGCAACCTAGATGGTCTAATTTAGACCGGGATGTCAACCGAAAAATCGGATTTTATTCAATTATTGCTCTCAATACCCCGCATACGTCGGGCCGTGGTTGAACTGTTCCAGCCAGTCCCCATAGTCCATGACGTAGTTGACCCCGCAGACGTGGGTGAACTGGCGGCCGTGGAGGATTTTCTTGAGGCGCTCGCCTCCGGCCAGGGTGTCGCCCGCCGGGCCGAAGGGATTGTAGATCATCTGCTCGCCCCGGAAGAGCACGTAGTCGCAGATGAACAGGCAGTCAAAGCCTAGGTACGCCGTGAACCCCGGCGTATGGCCGCCGATATGATGGGCTTCGAGGCCGTCGGCAGTAAAGTCGGCCTCAAACGGCTGGTCGAAGGTAAAGGCACTGCAGAGTTCATGCCCGGAGTCCAGGTGGTGAATCCTCACCTGGGCCCCAAACAGCTCCCGGTATTGATTGGAGGCCCCCAGGAAATGGTGGTGGGTAAAAGTGATGCTCTCTGCAACCTGAAGTCTCCGGTCAAAACACGACGGGCAATCGATCCACCACGTCTTTCCCGGCGTTTCGATGCGGTAGGCGGCGTGCTCGAAACCCAGCCGCGGCACGGAGTTGAGCCGCGTAACCCGATCCGTTACCCGGGTGCCCTCCACGTGGTGCCGGGCCGCGCACTCTTGCCAGGTCAGAAATTTTTCTGGCGGCGCCCCGCAGAACGGGCAGTGCGCGGGATGATACCCCACCATGTTGAAGCCGCATACGGTGCAGACATATTGTTCAGCGACCATGACCTTTGCCCTCCATCCTCAAAGACTCTGGATTAACGGTAATGGTCAAAATCCGGAAAGCAACCTCCCCTCGAGTCTCCTTTGGATGTGGTCAGAATGATCATAGGAAAATAGTCACCCTGCTTATGGATTTGCCGCCGTACTCAAGCTATCGTATGCCAAAAGATCGATGGCATCAAACTTCACCCTTACCGCCCCCCTGGAAGAACCAGGAGGGCATCAATCAACCGGGACCGCCCATGCAGAGAACGATCACGATTATTCTGGTAGCCTTTTTAGCGGTGGCCGGATGTGCCAACATGTCCACCACGCAGCAGCGGGTCTTGAGCGGTGGAGCCATCGGCGCCGGCAGCGGCGCGGTGATTGGGGCCTTGGCCGGTTCCGCCGCTTTGGGGGCAGCCGCCGGAGGGGGCGCGGGGTTGCTGGCCGGCTTCATTTACGACCAGGCCCAGAAACCCCGCTGATAACGCTTGCAGGCTGTTGCAAAACCAGGCCCACTTCCCCGATGACCATAAAACCTGGTTTTCAACAGCCTGTTCTTTTTGAGCGGGTCTGGGGCAGCCTGGACTTCGCCGCTTTATCCCTGGGGCCTTCCCTCATTTCATCCTTCGAAGGCAGCTAACCTTCACACCTTCCGCCCGGCCAGGACGATGGTAGCCGTTTCCATAGCCGAGACCTCCTTTAAACCACCGAATCCGTAATCCGGGTATCAAAAACCCGCTGGCTCTTGCGCTCCGAGCGCGGCAGTGAGCCGTAGTCCACCACCTCCACTTCTGGAGTGACCATGAGGCGGTGCTTGACCACATAACGGACTTCCCGGCCCAACTCATCGCGGCGGCCCGCCTCCACCCCTTCGCCCCGCTCCACCTTGAGGAGCATAGAGTCCCGGCCGTGCTCGTCCCGGGTCAGGTGAATCTGGTATTCGGAGCCCAGGCCCGGCACCTCCGAGAGGATGCGGTCCACACTGGCCGGATAGATATTCACCGCCCTGAACTTGAACATGTCGTCGGTGCGGCCGCTGAGGCGGGAGTGCCGGGGCAGCAGGCTGCCGCAGGTGCAGGGGCCGGGAATGATGCGGGTGATGTCCCGGGTGCGGTAGCGGATCAGCGGCGCCGCCTCCTTGCTCAAGGTGGTGACCACCATCTCCCCCCACTCGCCGTCGGCCACCGGCGCCAGGGTCTCGGGGTCCAGGATCTCCAGGATGTAATAGTCGGCCCAATAGTGGATGCAGTCGTGATCCGGACACTCGATCCCGGTACCCGGCCCGTAAAGTTCGGTCATCCCCGGAATGTCGAAGAGTTCCACGCCCCCGAAGAGCTCGGAAATCTTCCGGCGCATGGACACGCTGGAGCGCTCGGACCCATAAATGATCTTCTTCAGGTTGATCTTATCGGAGATGCCTCGCTTATTGACCTCTTCGGCCATTAACAGTCCCATGGACGCGGTGCAGCACAACACCGTGCTTTGCAGGTCCACCAGGAACTCGCAGTGCAAATCCACGTTCCCCGGCCCCACGGGCACGGCCATGGCCCCCAACTCTTCGCAGCCCGCTTGGAAACCCACCCCCGCGGTCCAGACGCCGTAGCCCACCGCGATCTGCACCCGGTCCAGGGGGGTGACCCCGGCCATCTCGTAGCAGCGGGCGAAGAAATGCCGCCAGTCGGCCACGTCCTTGGCCGTATAGCACAGAATCTTACGTTTGCCGGTGGTGCCGGAACTGGCGTGGATGCGCACGATCTGCTCATAGGGCACCGATCGGAACGGGAAGGGGTAGCCCTCCCGCAAATCTTCCCCGGTGGTCAGGGGCAGCCGGCGCAAATCTTCCATGGAGTTGATGCCGCCGGGCGCGATCCCCGCCTCGTCCAGCCGGGCCCGGTAAAAGCTGGAGCCCTCGTAGGCGTGGCGCACCGTCCATTTCAGGCCCGCCAGTTGGCGCGCTTTGAGTTCGTCTGTGGTCTTAAAAGATGGCATAAAGGTCTGCTTGCTCAAGTTCGGCTTCTCCAGTCTGATATTGGTCAGGCCCGCCGCGCCCAAACGGGACGCGGCCGGGTTGTGGTCGGAACCCGCCCCCAGGAAGGCCCGGCGCAACTCCGGGTCCACCAGCAGGGCCTCGCTCTGCCCCTGGCCCACGATGCGGCCGTTGGCCATGAGGTAGGCGAAGCGGGAGGCGGTCAAGGCCCGGGCCGCGTTTTGCTCCACCAACAGGATGGTCACCCCGGCCCGGGTGAGTTGTTTGATGATCTCGAAAATCTCGTCGGTGACCAGGGGCGCCAACCCCAGGGACGGCTCATCCAGGAGCAGCAGGCGGGGCTGGGCCATCAGGGCCCGGCCCATGGCCACCATCTGCTGCTCCCCGCCGGAAAGCGTATTGGTGCGCTGGGTCGTGCGTTCTTTAAGGCGGGGAAACCTGCCGTACACTTCCTCCAGGCGCCGGCTCAGCTCCGGGCGGCTGATCCTTAAAGCCAGGGACCCCAGCTCCAGGTTTTCCTTGACCGTCAGGTCCCCGAACATTTCCCGGCCCTCGGGGCACAGGGCCACGCCTCGGGCCGCCATGGCCGCGGGGGCGAAACCCGTGACTTCGACGTCATCCAGCCAGATACGCCCCCCCGACGGCGGCGCCAGGCCCATGATGGCCTTGAGCAGGCTGGTCTTGCCCGCGCCGTTGGCCCCCACGAGGGCCACGGTCTGGCCCCGGCCCACGGCCAAATCGATGCCGAACAGCGCCTGGGCCGCGCCGTAGTGCACGGTCAGGCTCTCAAGGCGGAGCAACGGGTCGGTTTTGTCAGCAATCATAGTCAGTTCGCATTATATACCGCCCTCCCCCGCGTGTCGAGTAGCGCCGGCATCGTTTTCCCTGGACTTTCCTATAGCGTTTGCCATAAATTCATTCCACTTGCTGATTTTTAAATCCCCCTAAATCCCCCTTTTTCAAAGGGGGACTTTTGGAGCAATTCCTTGTAGTTCCCCCCTTTGACAAAGGGGGGGTAGGGGGGATTTTGGTTTTTTGAGCATGTGCCCTAACGGAAAAGACTTTTGGCATTCGCTATAAGTCAACCGCAACTCAACTTGAGACCTCTGCGAAAATCCCCCACCTGTCATTCTGAGGGAGCGAAGCGTACGAAGAATCTCATAACTACAGGCAAATACTAGATCCTTCGCTGCGCTCAGGATGCCAAAATGGTCTTTCGCAGGGTTTCAATTTCCTTATAAAATTGGTGAAGTCGGCTAACCAACATGCTAACTTAATCAATAGGAAGATAAGATCAGCCAGGTCCCATGGAATTATTCGGCAAGCAGCAGCACCTGTATTTCCTCAATCATGACCTGGCGGACCGGGTCAAGGCCCTGGTGGCTGAAACCCTCAATGGCGGCCGGACCGCGGAGGCGCCGCTGCAACTGGCTTCCCGGGCCGCCGCCCTGGCCGATGATCTCATCAGCCGGTTCGAGTCCGAAAACCGCCTGCCGCACCCCATCGCCTGCCGGGCAGGCTGCGGCTTTTGCTGTTTCAACCAGGTGGAGGTGACCCCGCCGGAGGCGCTGCTCCTCGGCCACTACGTGGCCCGGAATTTCTCCCAAGCGGAACGAGACGCCTTAATGGCCGGGGTGAGCCGGGCGCTTGACCTCAAGGCCGGCAAGAGTAAGAGAAAGATGGCCCGCCTGCGGCAGCAGTTCCCCTGCCCCCTGCTGCAGCGCGGCAAGTGTTCGGTGTACGAGGTCAGGCCCCTGGTCTGCCGGGCCATGCACGCCTTGGCGACGGAGTCTTGCGAACAGGAACTGCTCCGGGGCCAGCTCGGGCCGGGTGAATATTACCCCCACCGCTATGAGTATATCTGGTCCATCAGCTCCGGCCTGCAGACCGGCTGTTGGGAAAGCCGCTGTCAAACCGGGGTCCTGGACCTGGATAGTGCGCTGCGTGATTTTTTTGCTGCTGCCAGCCCGGTGGAACAATGGCTCCGGGGCGAACGGGTTTTTCGCAGGTAAGCCAACGCTGCATCAATGCTTTACATCAAAAAGCTTGCCCTCCGAGAGTTCGGATGATACCAAAGTTTAGGATGGCGGTCGGCCACCTGTAGGGTGGGCACGGCCCACCACTTTGGGAATCCTGCGCTGAAAAACCCGTCGAGCTTAAGAAGGTTTCACATAGTTATTAAGACATGATATCAGTGGCACAGGCCTCTGGCCTGTGAAAAAACTGATTGCCGTACCTGACCTTCACAGGCCGGAGGCCTGTGCCACTGAATAATTCTTAGCAATGAGGAGGCTGCCGGTATGAACCGCGCCCAGAGAAGAAAAATGGCCAAACAAGCGCGGAAAAGCCGCGGCGTCTCCGAGCCGCGGCCCGTGACCCCGGTCGATGCCCGCATCGCCCGGGCGGCCCGGGACAATGTTATCCAGATCGTCAATCAAGGCAGGTCAGAGGCTCGCGCCCTGGAGATTGCGGCCAGCGCCTTTTTTCTGGCCGATCACCTGGTGGGCCGGTTTGAAGCGGAAAACCTGCTCCCCCAACCCATCGCCTGTGAGGCCGGCTGCGATGCCTGCTGCTATAACCAGGTGGAACTGACCCCCCCGGAGGCGTTGCTCCTCGGCCACCATATCAAAGCCTATTTTCCCGAGGCCGCCCAAGACCTGCTCTCCGGCCACGTGGACCGCATCCTCCAACTCACCGCCGGGAAGGGCAAAGCCGAAATCGCCGCCCGGCGCCGTCAGATTCCCTGTCCGTTGTTGGCCAAGCGCACCTGCTCGGTTTATCCCATCCGGCCCCTGGTGTGCCGGGCCATGCACGGCCTGGACGCGGCCCGCTGCCAGCAGGAGTTGGAGTCCGGCAGCCTGGCCGCCAGCAGCTACTACGCTCACCGCCACGAGATCGCGGTCTCGGTGAGCGCCGGCGTCCTGGAGGGCTGCCGGGAGATGGGCTGCCAAGCCGCCACCCTCAGCCTGGCCCAGGCCCTGCAAGATTTTTTCAGCCAGGAAAACCCGGTAGAGAGTTGGATAAGCGGGGAGGAAGTGTTTAGAACGTAAACACCTTGGACTCCGCAGCCAGGTCGATGAGGGTAAGGCCGGTGCCGATGGCCGTGCCCGGGGGCAGGTCGTCCGCGCCAATCATCCGGGTTTCGGCGCAGGGTTTGCATACCAGGATGGTGGCTTTTTTCTCCACCAGGAACTTCCAGTAGGTGATGAGTTCGTCCCCGGTGGGGGCCTTGACCCGCTCGGTGAGGGACAGGTTGGCGAAATAGGCGGCGTCGTCCACCAGAAATACCGTGACGTCGTGGCCTTTGTCCGCGGCGATCTTGGCGAACTGGAAGCAGCGCACCGCCCGGGTGGGGTCTTCCGGACCCCGGGTCAGGACAAAGAGAAATTTGCTCATAGAGCCTCCGATCTGGAATTTTAAAAGGACGCAACGCTAACTGCGGGGGCGATTATACCGCGCTAATGCACCAATGTGAAGGATGAAGAGAAGTTTTACCGAGAGTAATACTCGCAGGAGTCTTGTTTTTGGTAGCCGCAGGCTTTTAGCCTGCGGCTGCACAGACTTATCAAGGCCCTCCCTCCCCCCGGCTCGCGGCCTTCAGGTGTTTTTGTCGCAGTTCTTCCATATCCCCGGCCACCGGGGAGACCGCCACAAAGTTGACATCCGCAAAGAGCACATCGAAATAGGTCCAGTCCGCCGGAATAGGCTCGTCGCAGACGCAGACCCGGCCGCCGGGCGTCTCCCAGTCCACCGCCAGCCAGTCAGGCAGAAATTCCGTTTGGGGCACGGCCCTGAGCATGGCAGTACCGTCGCCGAAGTCTTGGATAGCGGGAGTTGCCAGCGCCATCCGCAGGCCTTCCGGGCTTGCCGCCCATCGGACCGGGCGGTAGATCCTGGCGCCCACATCTAACTGAGTGTTCATTAATTCCTCTACTATTGCGGCTTACGATTTTTTCTAAAAACCTCATGCGGCCGCGGCTCTATTCAAGCGATCCGATTCCGGCGGCGGAATTTGAAAATCAAGAAAAAGCAGAACCCCACGAAAACCACGGCCGCGGCCAGGATCCAGAGGTAGGTCTCGATTTGGGGCATAATCAAGTGCCATTCTTCCCCCAGGAAGTACCCCAGCGCCAGAAAACTAACCACCCAGAGCAAGCCGCCGGTATAGGTAAAAAGGGCAAACTGGCGGTATTCCAGACCGGACACCCCGGCGAAAAACGCGGCTAAATGCCGCAGCCCCGGAAGGAAATAACCCCCGGCCAGGCTCCACTTTCCGTATTTCTCGTACCATTGATGGGCCTGCTGCAATTTTTCCGGGTTGACGTGAATGTACCGGCCGTATCGGTGCAGCAGGGGCAGGCCGATGCGGCGGCCCACCAAGTAGTTGATGGTGATGCCGAAGATACTGCCCAGATAGGCCACCAGGAAGGTCGGAACTGGGTGGAAGTAGTGTTTGGAGACCAGGAAGCCAGAGAAAGCCATAATGGTTTCGTCCGGGATCGGCAAGCCGAACATCCCCAGCATCAGCGAGGCAAACACCCCCGCGTAGCCGTAGCTCTTGATCAGATGCAGAAGCAGAGGCATCATACACCAGGGATAGTCGGCCGGCTCATGAGCGCTGTATCACCGACGGCCTGAATAGATATTTTGGGCGGGCTCATAACCGAAGGGGCCGGGCGTTACTGTCGGGGTAGGCTCTCAGAGCCCGGCCCGCTGTAACATCTTTTCCAACTCCCTGGCTTCCTGCTCCTGGCCCCGGGACTGGTACAGTCCCAGCAGAAGGCTGCCGTTGAGCCGGGCTTCCTGGCGGTCGCCCCGGCCCAGGGCCACGAGCGTCAGGCCCTTGAGGGCGTTGGCAATGCCCTCGGTATCCTGGAGGCGGCGGCAGTCTTCCAGGGCCTCCTTGAGATACGTGGTGGCCCGGTCGTAATCCTTTAGGTCCAGAAAGGTCCGCCCCAGGCGCTCCAGGTGCATGGCCCGGCCCCGGGGGTCTTTGGCGGCTTCGTCGGCCTTGATGGCCTGGTGATAATAATTCAGGGCCAGCATGTAGTCTTTCCGGGCCCGGGCTACATCCCCCAAATGGCTCAGGGACAGGGCCAGCAGCGATCCCGGCGGCAGCTGCCGGGCTTGCTCCAGGGCCTCCAGGTAGGCGGTCTGGGCCTCCCGCAGGTTGCCCTGGGATTGGTAAACCAGGCCCAGATTGTTCAGGGTTTCAGAGAGCGCGGCGGGATCATGGAGTTGGCGATTCACGACCAGGGCTTCCTGAAAATAAGCAATGGCCTCCTTCAACTCTCCCTGTTCCCGGGCAATGGCCCCCAGGTTGTTGAGGTTGGAGGCGATGCCTTCCCGGCGGTCTATGAGGCGATTGGAGGCCAGGGCCTTTTCGAACTTTTCCCGGGCCAGGTTAAAGCGGCTCTCCCGGTAATACACGTACCCGGCCTCATTGAAGGCAATCGCCTGCTTCTTCAGGTCCACGGTCGTTGCGGCGGGCCCGCCGCAACCCAGCACCAGGACCAGCACCCACAGCCAATGCCTTCTGCAGCTCACGCCTAATCCTTCCCTGGATCCGCATCCAACCGGATGGTATGTTCCTGGGGTTGAGGCACATAGCGGCGCAGCAGCCAGGACTTCTGCATTGCCTTGGTCGTCGTGTCAAAATCGCTGAGCGTCGTTTCTCCCTGGCTCACCAATCCCGGCAGGCCCTTGCCCGCCTTATCCAAATTGGTCAGGAAGGCATCCAATTTTTTCAAGATCTCCGGCAGCCGGCTGCTGGCCGCCTGCAGATGGCCGGCGGCTTCGGAGGCTTTGGCTATGGTGGTGCGGAAATTCTCGGCGGTCTGTTGCACTCCTTGCTTGAACTCAGGGGGATTGACTTTGAAGGCCGCAAAAATATTTTGATCGAAGTCGATCAAGATCTTTTTGGCCGTCCCCACCGTCTGGGTGGTTTCCCGATACAGGGCGGCATCATTGACCAACATCCCTAACGTCCCCTTGCCGTTGTTGATCTTGCCGACAATCTCTCTCAGGTCGCTCATGATCTTTTTAAAATCACCCTCCGGCCCGCCCAAGCTTTCAGTGATGGCTACCAGGTTGGTGAGGACTTTCTGCAGGTCCTCCAAGCTGGGGGCCGCCCTGGAGAGTAGTGAGGTGATATCCAGAGGCTCCACCGAGGGGATGATACCCTCCGGGGGAATAACCGCTAGGTTCAGCGACCCCGGAGTGAGGTCCAGACTCTTTTCGCCCAAAAGCCCCATGAAGCCGATCGTGGCCCTGGAATCCCGGCGAATCCGGTCGCTGTACTTCTTGGAGACCTGAAAGGTGACCACGATGTTGCCATCGGGGTTGATGGCGGTGTTGAGGACGTTGCCCACGGTGACCCCGGCCAGATGTACCTCGGAGCCGGTCTTGAGACCGCTGACATTTTTGAAGATAGCCCGGTATTGGACGTACTCCTCAAACAGGCCCTCCTGCCGGGCCACGATCAGGACCATAACCAAAAGAGCCGCCAGCGACGCCACGACAAAAATGCCCACCACGGTTTCATATTTACGCGCAATCATGTAGTCGCCTCTCCCTGGGTCTCGCGGTGGAGGAAGCGCAAGACTTCGGGATGGGTGGAGCGCAAGAATTCCTCATAGGTCCCCTGGAAGGCCCACTGGCCATCATCCAGGAGAGCCAGCCGGTCCGCCACCAACTGCGTCAGGCGCAGGTCGTGGGTCACCACGATGGAGGTGACCTTCAGGGTCCGCTGCATGGTGCGGATCAGATGGCCGATCTCATCCCCGGTGATGGGGTCCAGGCCTGAAGTGGGCTCGTCATAAATAATGATCTGGGGGTCCAGGGCCAGACTTCGGGCCAGTGCGGCCCGGCGCTGCATGCCGCCGGAGAGTTCCGTGGGCTCCAGGGGCTCCACCCCGGCCAACCCCACCTGGCCCAGTTTCTCGGCCACCCGCCGCTCGATTTCCGCGAATTCCAGATCGGTGTGCTGCACCAAAGGGAAGGCCACATTTTCCCCCACAGTCATGGAATCATACAGCGCCGACCCCTGAAAAAGGTAGCCAGTCTTCAGGCGCAGCCCTTGCCAGTCGTTGTCTGTAGAAAACTCGGTGATTTCCGTGTCCTCCACTTTGATACTGCCGGCATCCGGGTTATTCAGCCCCACCAGCATACTGGTCAGTACGGTCTTGCCGGAGCCGCTGCGGCCCAGGATCACCATGGTCTCCCCCGGGTAGATATCCAAATCCACTCCGGCGAGGACCTGTTTCTCGCCGAACGCCTTGAGGACGCCCCGAAAAGAGATCAGGGGGCGGCCCGCCGGGATGCCCCGGGGCGCTGCTTCTCCGGCCTCAGGGCCAGATGAGTAAGGTAAGCTTGGTGAGAAAGACATCGGCAATCAGTATCAAAATGATGGAAGCCACCACCGAAGTCTTGGTGGCCTGGCCCACTCCAAAGGTGCCGTGCTCCGTGTTATAGCCGTGGTAACACGACACCGCGCCCACAATCATGCCGAAGACCGCGGTCTTGCCGATCCCCGGCAGTATATCCCGCAGAGTGAGATATTTGACAGTCAGGGTGTAGTAGTAGGTGGCGGTTATACCCACCTGGGTCACGCCGATGAGCATGCCGCCCAGGATGCCGATAAGATTGGCGGCCACGGTCAACAGCGGCAGGACCAACATGCAGGCCACGATTCTGGTGACCACCAGATATTTTATGGGGTTGACTGCGGAGACCGTAAGGGCGTCGATCTGATGGGTCACCCGCATGGACCCCAACTCGGCCCCCATCCCGGCGCCCCCTCGGGAGGCCAGCATGATGCCGGCCAGCAAGGGACCCAGGCCGCGTACGAAGGTAAAGGCGACGCTGGTGGCGATATAGTTGGTCGCGCCGAACATTTTCAAAACCGTAATGCCCTGCATGGCCAGAACTAGACCCACCGAAAACGACGCCACCGCCACCAGAATGAAGGATTTCACCCCCAGGTGGTACATCTGCGCGATGATTTCCCGGATGAACCAGGGCGGACGCTTCAGGCTGCGGCAGGCATCGACCAGAAAGAGGAATAATTCCCCCATGTAGTCGATAAAGGCCATCGTTTGATGGCCGGCCCGGTAGAACAAGCCTTCTTTCACCAGCTTCGCCCTATGATCACGCCAAAGAGTGCCTAAAGAGGGGGAACCTGACCACGTAAGCCGCCCATAGTTTACAACTGGCTAAAACTACCTAAAAATCCGGACAGTGTCAAGGACAAAGCCCGGACACGGGCCCGGTGCTCCGGGAATCGCTAAAGTGCATCACATTTTCGTAATAAATTGTTAGCAATTTGTTGCATAATATACGAAAATGGAATACATAGAATCATTCCAAGGTTAATGGCCGACCTCGCGCCCGTAGGCCTAGGAACTCGGCTCCAGACCTTTTAACCTTTATGACCGTTAACAGGGTCGCTATACCCCTGATTGGCAATGACGATGAACGAGAAACCTATGAATGACCTCAATCTGCTTTATGAGATTACCGAAACCTTGGGCGCCCTGGGCCCCCTGCCCCGCAGCCTGCAGCGGGTGCTCCAAATCCTGGCGCAGAGCATGGGCATGCGCCGGGGCACCGTCACCATCTTAAATCCGGAGACCTCGGAATTACAGATCGAAGTAGCCCACGGCCTCACCGCGGAAGCCCGGCGCCGGGGCCGGTATAAACTGGGAGAAGGCATCACCGGCCGGGTGGTGGAAACCGGGGAGCCCGCAGTGGTGCCCCGGGTCAGCCAGGAACCCTTATTCTTGAACCGCACCCGTTCCCGGGGTGCCCGAGAAAAAGAGGAACTCTCGTTTCTGTGCGTGCCCATCAAGATCAATTATAAAACCATCGGCGCCCTCTCGGTGGACAAGCTGCACCAGGACCTGGACCTGGACCGCGACCTCCGGCTCCTGACCATCATTGCTTCGATCATCGCCCAGACGGTGAACAATCTCCTGCTCATCGACCGGGAGAAGGAACGCCTCCAGAACGAAAACCTGAAGCTCAAGGGCCAGTTACAGGAACGCTACCAGATGGGCAATATCATCGGCACCTCCGGCCGCATGCGCCAGGTGTTCGAGATGATCGAGCGGGTGGCCAAAAGCAACGCCACCATCCTGATCCGGGGCGAATCCGGCACCGGCAAGGAGCTGGTGGCTTCGGCCCTCCATTATAATTCGCTACGGTCCGACAAGCCCTTCATCAAGGTGAATCTGGCCGCCCTGCCGGAGACCCTGGTGGAAAGCGAACTCTTCGGGCACGAACGCGGCGCCTTCACCGGGGCCTTGCAGCGCAAGCAGGGCCGCTTCGAACTGGCCCAGGGCGGCACCATCTTCCTGGATGAGATCGGCGACCTCAGTCTCAATGTCCAGCTCAAGCTCTTGCGGGTCATCCAGGAGCGGGAGTACACCCGGGTCGGCGGCACCTCCACCTTAAAGGCCGACATCCGCCTGTTGGCGGCCACCCACCGGGACCTGGAACAGGCTGTAACCAAGGGCATCTTCCGGGAAGACCTTTACTATCGCCTCAATGTCTTCCCGATCTACCTGCCGCCCTTAAGGGAACGCATGGCCGACATCCCGGCCCTGTCGGAGCATTTCCTGATCAAGTACGCCGAAGAGCACGGCAAGCCGGGAAAACGCCTGTCGGCTCCGGCCCTGGACCTGCTCATGCAATACCCCTGGCCCGGCAACGTCCGGGAACTGGAAAACGTCATCGAGCGGGCGGTGCTGGTGTGCGATGAAGACACCATCTTGAGCGTCCACCTGCCGCCCACCTTGCAGCGCCAGGAGCCGGGAGGCGACCACCGGGGCCTGTCGTCCCAGGTGGAGCAACTGGAGCGGGAACTCATCACCGAGGCCCTGCGCCAGACCCGGGGCAACCAGAGCCAGGCGGCCCAAATCCTGGACACCAGCCTCCGCATCCTGGGCTACAAGATCAAGCACTATAACATCGAAGCCAGGAGCTTCCGGGCGGTGTAAGCTCCGGCCCAAAGCCTCCCACCTGCCGGTAGGGCGGGCGTCCCGCCCGCCTCAGGCTTGTCCACACATTCCAAGCTTCCCCTCGTTCCCGAGTTTTACTTGGGAACGTTAACAGAAAAAGGCAGGGGTCAAATCGACCCCTGCCTTTATTTCCAACCGAAAACTAAACCGCAAACCGTCGGCTAATTAAACGCGCCCCAGACGACCTTCTTGGGTTGGGCCGGCTGCGAAAGGAGGGCCGCTTTAGTACCCCCGCCAGTGAGTGAAATTCACCAGCCAATTGGACTTATTTTCAAAGCAGGAAAATTGCAGATATCGTCGGAATAGGGAAAGTTTTTTAAAATCCTGATAAGTTTTTAGTCATAGCAGTACTCAACAATCCCCGATAGTGGCTTGGGAGAGTTGTCAGCTCTTCGCGGCTACCAAGCCAGGCTTAAAGATGCAGGTTCTGCCTTATAACTTGTTTTATGCTTTGAGGTATCTGGATTCTGAGGAGAAGCTTTTTTAATTTTTTGGGAAATTATATTTTTACCGAAATTTGTGCTATCATGTCTCACACGATGTTCGAAATTGTGCCATCATTTGATATCAAAAAAGGTTCAAGAGCCTTCAGGAAACCACTTGAAATTCCTTTATATAATGGATCAGTCTGTATGCATTGCTTTTTGCGTACCTTATTCATAATTGCAAATGGCAGAAAGGTAATACAATGAATAAGCAAGATGAAAAGAAAGATCAAATAATTAGAGAATTAAACGAAACGCGAGATTACAACCAAAAGTCACTCGATGAAATGAAAAAAGCGTTCCAATTTTTGCCATACCTAAATGAGGCAAATGACATTATTGATAAAGAAATAGAAGCAATTAATCAAGTTCCATCTTCATATTTTGATGATTTTCCGCCGGAAGCCTCAGGATTAATTGAAGCAAATAAAGCTATCGCTTTTGAATATTATGGTAAAGTTCATCCAATGTATACAAGTGTAAGTTCAATGACAACATCCACTTCGGCAGCTTTTTCCGGTGCAATGAGTGTTTCTAATTGGTTGGATAATAATAAATATCTATCGATAGAAATTGATAATGCTGCAAAAATACTTGGAAATACTTTATCAGATAAAGTGATAAAAGACAAAATAGAAGATGAAATCAAACAATTATTGGGGAAATTATTAAGGCCAGAGCACAACATATATAATAATATTTTAGAAGAAATTAGAATAGCAAAATTGGATATCCAACGTATTGAAGGAGTTGTGTTTTTAATGAGAACGCTTCTTGAAAAAATAAAAGGTGAACTAAAGCTAAAGCTAAGGAACCAAATTGGAATTACAAGAAATAAAATATTGCCTGCTATTGCAGAAGAGTTTATTGACGATAACAAATCATCGTCAACGTATCACACTTATATGCTACTTATCGCCCAATATAAAACATTTGCTTCAAAATTATCAGATATTGGTAAATTAAATATAAAGGATTCTGATGGTATTGATAAGTTAGAAATTGAATTTGGATATATCATAAGGTCGCTTCTTCTTCCTTTGGGCGATAAATTATAAATCAATTTAAATCACGGCTACGTTCCCGGCCCCTCTAAAGACCCTCGATATACAAATGGGAGTGGCATGGTTACACGGATAAGATGGAGATTTCATCTATGGAGACGGCAATCATTGGTTTACTCGGCGCAGTGGTGGGCGGTTTGATAACTCTTTTGGTAGCTCTAATTAATAATCGAAAAGAACTTGCACTAAAAGAAAAGGAATTCCAGTTAAAATCTCGGGAGCTTGAAATTGCTAATCGAACCAGAAATCGGGAAGAAAAACTATCTAAATATTCAAAGTTTCTGGGAGCGTTTCAATTAGTTTTAGGATATTTAGGAGAGATAATTGATATCATTCAACAGGAAAGGACGCTTGAAAAAAGAGATAAATTGGTATCAGAAATCGTTGATCATCCTCATTATGAAGAAGCTATTAAGAACCTGAATGAAGGGTGTGGGTGGATAAATATTTTATCAGATACAAGTGAAATAACTGATAGAATATTTGAGCTTCAAGAAAAATTTGATATATTTGTTCCATTTTTAGCAACATTGCGAAACAAACAGGAAATATCAGATGAAAGAAGCGAATTATATAAAGAGTTGGATGACCTAAAGGAGATATATAAAAGTATAGTCAAGTTAATGCAAAGTGAATTAAAAATACCTAACAATTAAATTCAATGGACTTGTAAACTCGACGCTGATTTATGAGTTAGCTTTCTTCTAGTCGATCATCAGGCCTATCATCCCCCGCACGCGATTATCTTGCCATTATAGACTCTAGCCTTCATGCAAGATATCGCCATAATAAAAAAGGCAGAGATCATCGATCTCTGCCTTATCTGTTCGTCGAAGCCTGAAACCGTCGGTTAGTTGAACGCGCCCCAGACGACCTTCTTGGGTTGGGCCGGCTGCGCCAGGATGGTGAGGGCGTTTTTCAGGATACCGGCCGCGTCTAATTCGTATTTCTTCCGAAGGATGTCCTGAGCGCCGTGCTCCACGAAGCAATCACCGATCCCCAGGCGTTTCACCGTGACCCCGAACAGCCCCTGGTCAGCCAGGAGTTCGAGCACCGCGCTGCCGAAGCCGCCGGCCACCACGTTTTCTTCCACCGTCAGGACCCGGCCGTGTTTGGCCGCCAGGGTCAGAATGAGCTGTTCATCCAGGGGTTTGACAAAGCGCGCGTTGACCACGGTGGCGCTGTAGCCCTGCTTGTCCAGCTCCTGGGCCGCTTCCAGGGCCGGATAAACCGACGCGCCCAGGGCCAGGATGAGCAAATCCTCCCCTTCCCGCAGCACCTCGGCCTTGCCGATGGGGACTTTGCTCAGGGTGGAGGAAAAGGCCACGCCCACGCCCCGGCCCCGGGGGTACCGCAACGCCACCGGGCCCGGATGCTCCACCGCGGTGAAGAGCATATCCCGCAATTCATTTTCGTCCTTGGGAGCCATCATCACCAGGTTGGGCAGATGGCGCAGAAAAGACAGGTCGAAGAGCCCCTGGTGGGTTTCGCCGTCTTCGCCGACCACGCCGGCCCGGTCCAAAGCAAAAACCACCGGCAGGTTTTGCAGGCAGACATCATGGAGGACCTGGTCGTAGGCCCGCTGCAAAAAGGTGGAGTAGACCGCGGTGACCGGCCGCATGCCTTCCAGGGCCAGACCCCCGGCAAAGGTCACGGCATGTTGTTCGCAGATGCCCACGTCAAAGAAGCGGGTGGGAAACTCCTTGCGAAAATCCGCCAGGCCGGTGCCGTCGGGCATGGCCGCGGTGATGGCCACCACCCTGGGGTTCTCCCGGGCCAGGCGCACCAGGGTATCACCGAAGACCTCAGTGTAACTGGGCACTTCGCTGACGCTCTTCTTGGGCTCGCCGGTGTCGGGGTCGAACTTGCCCAGGCCGTGAAACCCGGTGGGGTCGGTCTCGGCGGGTTGATAACCTTTGCCCTTGGTAGTGAGCACGTGCACCAGGATCGGTCCCCGCAAATTTTTGACATTGTTGAAGGTTTCGACCAAATGATCCAGACGGTGCCCGTTTACCGGCCCCAGATAGGTGAATTTCAGGGCCTCGAAAAGCATACCTGGGGTGAAAAAGGCCTTGAACGACTCTTCGCTGCGCTTGGCCCAGGCCAGCAGATCCTCACCGATGGCCGGGAAGGACCGCAACAGGTTTTCCACCTGTTTTTTCAGGAAAACCATGGTGGGCCGGGTGAGTTTGCGGCTGAAAAACGAAGACATGGCCCCCACATTGGGAGCAATGGACATGCCGTTGTCGTTTAGGACCACAATGAGGTCTTTGTTCAGGTCGCCGGCGTTGTTCAGGCCCTCAAAGGCGATCCCCGCGGTCATGGAGCCGTCCCCGATCACCGCGATCACCTTGTGGCGTTCCCGCTTCAGACAGCGGGCGCTGGCGATCCCCAGAGCCGCGGAGATGGACGTGGAGCTATGGCCCGTGTCAAAGGCGTCGTACTGGCTCTCGCAGCGCTTGGGAAAGCCGCTGAGGCCGCCGTGCTGCCGTAGGGTGTGGAACCGGTCCTGGCGCCCCGTAAGCAATTTGTGCGCATAGGCCTGATGCCCCACATCCCAGACGATCTTATCCCGGGGGCAGTCAAAGACGTAGTGCAGGGCGATGGAGAGTTCCACCACGCCCAGGCTGGGAGCCAGATGGCCCCCCGTCTTGGCCACGGTGGCGATGATCTTCTCCCGGATTTCCTGGGCCAACTGCGGCAGGAACTCCGGCGGCAGCTTCTTCAGCTCCTGGGGATTATTGATGGTATCCAGCAAACGGCGAACCTGAAGCTCCGGCCGCTGGCCCTGGCGATTATCCATATCACCTAACCTCTCACAGGTGGGTTATTCTTAACGTAATCCTCTGTCTCAAAAAATGCAAGTGATGATAATTTTTATAAATTTACAACCTGAAATCCCCGGCTGGCCCCGGATTAAGCCCGCCGCACCAGAAGATACAGGGCCAATGCGCGCAAAGGGGCCGCCCGCTCCTCGAAAGGTTCCAGCGCGGCCACGGCTTCCTCCACCAGGCGCCTGGCCCACTGCCGGGTGGCCTCAAGTCCCAGGACCGCGGGATAAGTGGCCTTCTGCCGCTTTTCGTCCATCCCCGGCGCCTTGCCCATCTCCGCGGCCTCACCTTCTACATCTAATAGATCATCAGTAACCTGAAACGCTAGCCCAAATTTTTCACCATACGCGGTCAGGGAAGTCACGTCGGCCCGGCTGCCGCCTGCCAGCAGAGCCCCGGCCCGCACCGCCGCGGTGAGCAGCGCCCCGGTCTTGTGCCGGTGGATGATTTCCAATTCTTTCAGGGAGACCCGGCGCCCTTCCGCCAGCAGGTCCAGCATCTGGCCTCCCACCATGCCCTGATAACCGGCCGCGGCGGCCAAGAGCCGCACCACCTCCAGCAAGACCCCTTCCCGGCCTTCAAACCGGGGCCCGGCCGCGGCTATGGTCTGGAAGGCCTCGGTAAGCAGGCCGTCTCCCGCCAGGATGGCAGTGGCCTCGTCGTATTGCTTGTGGCAGGTGGGCCGGCCCCGGCGCAGGTCGTCGTCGTCCATGGCCGGCAGGTCGTCATGAATCAGGGAATAGGTATGGATCATCTCCAGAGCGCAGGCCACCGGCAGGACTTCGCCCGCCTCTCCTCCCACCGCCTCCGCCGCGGCCAGGCACAGGATGGGCCGCAGACGCTTGCCGCCCGCCATCAGGCTGTAATGCATGGCCTGGGTCACCCGGAAGGCCGGCCCCCGCACTCGCGGCAGATATGTTTCCAGAGCGCGGTTGACGAGCTGCCGCCGCTCCTCCAGGTAAGCCTTCAGATCCACGCTCCCCCCCATCCCCTCTGCATCCGGATATCAACCCGCCAGCCCGGCGGCCTTACGAGCCGCTGCTGTTTTCGTCTTCCGGGAACGGCCGGGTGAAAAAGCGCCCGGCGTCGTCCTTGAGCAAAAGTTCCACCCGCTGCTCCACTTCGTCCAATTTCTGGTGGCACAACCGCACCAACCGCACCCCCGCTTCGAAGGCGACCATGGCCTCTTCGAGAGAGAGACTGCCGTGCTCCAGAGAGTCCAGGACCTCTTCCAAACGCTTCAGGGCCGCCTCAAAACTCGGCTCCGGCTGCTTCTTTTCTTTAGCCATGGTTGGTTGGACTGTTTTCTGTTTTCGGTTTTCGGTTTTCGGTTCGGGACTAAAGTAATCAGATTTCCCAGATTCTGCTTACTACTCACCGCTCACTTTTTCCACTTCGCAATCCAGGCTGCCCTGAGCCACCCGCACCCGGACGGCCGCGCCGGGCTCCACCAGCGCGGCGTCGCGAATCACCGTGCCCTCGGGCAGCCGGGTGGCCACCGCGTAGCCCCGCTGCAAGATGGCCAGGGGATTGAGCTGCTCCAGATGGTTCAGGCAGTAGCACAGATGCCGGCGCCGTTCGGCCTGGCCCCGCTGGAAACTCTGGCCCAGCCTTTGGGCCGCCGCCTCCAGCCGCTGCCGGGCCGGCGCCAGGCTCCGCCTCGGGCTCAAGAGAAAGAGGCGGGACGCGGCGACCCTCAGGTGCTGGGACTGATGGGTCACGGTGCGCCGCGCCCGCCGCACCAGGGTCTCGGCCTTCTCATCCACCCTGAGGCGCAGGTCCGTAAGCTGGCGGCGCACATCCGGCAGCCGCCGGGTCAGTAATTCCAGGTACTGGCGGGCCATGTCCCGGCGCCGGGCCAGGCTCCGGGCCAGGGTGAGGCCCAGGCGGTCCAGGCGGAGCTTGAGTTCGGCTCGATCCGGCACCACCAGTTCCACCGCGGCGCCGGG
>JALNYP010000005.1:0-38538 GCA_023229795.1 Syntrophobacterales bacterium | reverse complement strand
ACAAAATCGGCAATGGTAAAATCGACTTCGTGGCCCACCGCCGAGACCACCGGGACGGGGCAGCGGTGGATGGCCCGGGCCACCACCTCTTCGTTGAAGGGCCACAAATCCTCCAGGGAGCCGCCGCCCCGGGCCAGGACAATGACCTCCACGCCGGGATAAGCGCCCAGGTCGTCCAAGGCCCTGGTGATCTCCCCCGCGGCTTCGGCCCCCTGCACCTTCACCGGGTAAATCAGCACCTCCACGTGGGGAAAGCGCTGCTTCAGCAGACGCAGGAAATCCCGCACCGCCGCGCCGGTGGGTGAGGTGATGAGCGCGATCTTTTTGGGCAGAAACGGCAAGGGCTTCTTCGACTCCGGGGCAAACAGCCCTTCGTTCCTCAGGCGTTCCTTCAGGACTTCGAAGGCCTGGGCCAGGGCCCCCAGCCCCAGGGGCTCCAGGTAATCCACCACCAACTGGTATTCCCCCCGGGGTTCGTACACCGTCAGCCGCCCCCGGCACAGGATCTGGCTGCCCTCCTGGGGCTTAAAGCGCAGGTGCTGGTGATTGCCCTTGAAGAGCACCGCCTTGAGCTGAGCCCCGGCATCCTTAAGGGTGAAGTAGAAGTGGCCCGACAGGGGCTGGCGCAGATTGGAGACTTCGCCGCTCACCCAGACCAGCGAGAAATAAGTCTCCAGCCGGTCCCGAATCTCCCGGGTGAGGGCGCTCACCGTATAGATATGGGGCAAGTCCTGATTCATAAGGGAAAAGTTAATTCAGTATTTATATCATATTTCAGGGGCACGGCGGAGGAAATAATTTACTTGAGAGCGGCCTCTTGAGGTCAGAAAAAACTGGCAGGCGTCAGCGGTGGGAGATTTATTTGTGGGTCCAGGTTGTTGGGCCGGGCGTAACCTGTCCGGCGTACAGCGCCAGGCCCAGCCAGGCCCAGTTATTGGCGTAATAATGGTCCGGGGCTTCGAAATAGGCCCGGCCGCCGTCCTCATGATAAAAGGAGAGGATTTTCTTGGCCATTTCCCGGGCGAAGTCCCGGTCCTCTCCGGCCAGGGCCCCAGCCAGCACCCCCGCATAGAGCACCGGGCTCTCATAGTTCACCGCGGGCGTGCCGTCGTAGTTATAGACCGCCAGCAGCCGCCCCCTTTTCTCCCACTGGCCCTTGAAGAAGGTCAGGAACCTCTCCCGCAACAGGCGCCGCGCCTCGGGCTCGCCGAACCACAGGGCGTCCAGGGCCACCCGGAAAGGAATCCGCACCGCCTCCCAGCCGAACCGGCTGTCTTTCTCCGGGGCCGGCTCCACCCTGCCCAGAGCGTCCACCCGGCACCAGTCGGGAAAAAGCCCCACCCCCACCTGGGTCCCCAGGCCCCGGCTCAGTTGGCCCAGCAGGACATAGCTGCTTCGGTGGAGACGGAGCCAGAGGTTATGGCGGCCCTGAATATTGCCGGGGATCGGTAAGGCCGGCTCAGAAGGCGCGCCTCCCCGGGATTCTTTCCGGTTGGAAAGGGCGCCGAAAAAACGATAGGCCCCCGGAGACCAATACGATGGATTGACCAGATGCGGCGGTTGGGGATCATGCCAGTTGCCCGGGGTCAGGAAGATCATGCCGCCGTCCAGACTCACCACTTCCTTCTCCACCAGGGAAATCTGCACCCGGCCGGCCTCCTCCCGGTAGCGCGGCAGCCCCGCCGGGGCGCGCCAGCCCTTTTGGTCCGCCAGGACCAGGGCCAGGGCGTAATCCAGATCGGCATCCGCGGCGCTGTTGGCATCCGTCACCCCCCAGGAGCCGTCGGCCCTCTGGCCCCAGCGCCAGGAGAGGAGACTGTCGCCGTGAGTCTGGAAGCGGGAGAGGTTTTGGTAGGTCCAGGTATAAACCCGGGCAAAGGTGGGCTCATCCCCGGCCCATACAGCCCTAAGCAGGGCGTAGGCCTGGGCCTCGGAAATGGTGCCGCCTTTCTCCTCCGGCAGACTGAGCCGGCCGTCGGGCTGAATGAATTGGCGGCAGTAGCTCTGCCAGGACGCGGCGAGCACCTGTTGCAGGCGGGCCTTGGAGGGCTCCGCTTGGCAGGCGAGGCAGAGTCCGCCGAGCAGCGCGATGAGAATAAGGCTAGATTTTTTCAACCGGCTGGCCTGAATCATGACGAACCCGGCCCTGAGAGGTCCCCCAGAAATATTCGCCAATCGCCGCTCTACTCGGCGATTCCCCATGAGGATATTTCTCGTACCTTCGCACCAATAGGCGCGCCATGCAAGGATTATCTCCGAAGCAGGACCGGCGCGCGGGGGCGCGGCGGTCCGGTTTGCCCCAGACAGCGCGGGTCCCAAAAGCCGGCCGGTTGAACCGGACCACCGGCTGGCGCGCCGGCGCCTCGCCCCGATCACGAATTATCTTGACAACCACAGGTATTTATGAGAAAAAGTCTGCTGACCTGCTAGTGTTAAGGGGTCTTGACGTTGGTGTGCGCAGACATTAAACAGCAACCCCTTAAAATTAAAACCGTATGTAACATCATTCAGCATTTGACGGCATCTGCGAAGGCTTCTAACGACGCCCGAGATGCCTTTTTTTATTGAGGCCAAAACATGATCGACATTACCCTGGAAAATGGACCTACCACTACCCTGACGGAGGGAGCTACGGTCGCCCAGGCCCTTAAGGCCTTAAACGTAGCCGCCGACCGGCAGGTGGTAGCCGCCAGGATCGATGGGGCCGCGGTGGATCTGTCCAGCCCGCTTAAGGCCGCTTGCCGTATCGTCCCCATTTTCCTGGATAGCCCCGAGGGTCTGGAGATCATGCGCCATTCCGCCGCGCACCTGATGGCCGAGGCGGTGCGGGACCTGTTTCCCGGGGTCAAAGTGGCCATCGGCCCGGCCATTGAAGCAGGTTTTTATTACGATTTCGATGTGCCCGAGCCGTTTACGCCGGAAGACCTGGCCAAGATTGAGGCCCGCATGGCCGAGTTGACCGCCCAGGATCAGCCCTTCCGCCGCGATGAACTGAGCCGGGAGCAGGCCCTCCACTATTTCCGGGATCAGGGCGAAGCCTATAAGGTCGAGCTCCTGGAAGAAATTCCCCAGGACAAGGTGAGCCTGTACCAGCAGGGCAGCTTCATCGACCTCTGCCGGGGGCCCCATATTCCGTCCACCGGGTTTATCAAGGCCTTCAAGCTCACCGCCACCTCCGGGGCCTACTGGCGGGGCGATGAGCGCCGGGCCATGCTCCAGCGCATTTACGGCACCGCCTTCGCGACCCCGGAAGAGCTGGCCCACCACCTGGAACTCCTCGAGGAAGCCAAACGCCGGGATCACCGCCGCCTGGGGCGGGAGTTGGAGCTGTTCAGCATCGAAGAGGAAGCCGGGCCGGGGATGGTGATCTACCACCCCAAGGGCGCCTTGCTCCGCAGCTTCATCGAAGATTTCGAACGCCGGGAACATCTCAAGCGGGGCTACCAGATCGTCATGGGACCCCAGATGCTCAAGGCCGATCTGTGGAAACGGTCCGGGCATTGGGATAACTACCGGGATAACATGTATTTCACCGAAGTGGAAGGGCAGATGTACGGCATCAAGCCCATGAACTGCCTGGCCCACATGTTGATTTATAAATCGAAGGTCAGGAGCTACCGCGAGCTGCCCCTGCGCTTCTTCGAGTTGGGCACGGTCATGCGCCACGAACGCTCCGGGGTCTTGCACGGTCTCACCCGGGTGCGCCAGTTCACCCAGGACGATGCCCATATCCTGTGCATGCCGGAACAGGTGGAAAGCGAAATTCTGGGAGTCCTGGAGTTCGTGGCCGAAGTCATGGGGATCTTCGGTTTCGAGTACGAAATGGAGCTGTCCACCCGCCCGGAGAAATCCATCGGCACCGACGCGGAATGGGACCTGGCCACCAACGCCCTCATCGGGGCGCTGAAGACCCGGGGCCTCCCTTACGATGTCAATGAGGGCGACGGCGCCTTCTACGGCCCCAAAATCGACATCAAACTCAAGGACGCCTTGCAGCGGCGTTGGCAGTGCGCCACCATTCAGTGCGATTTCACCCTGCCCGAACGCTTCGATCTCGCCTACGTGGGTCCCGATGGGGAACGCCACCGCCCCGTGATGCTGCACCGGGTGATCCTGGGTTCCCTGGAGCGCTTCATGGGGGTCCTGATCGAGCACTTTGCCGGCGCCTTCCCGGTCTGGCTGGCCCCGGTGCAGGCCGTGCTCCTGCCCATCACCGACCGGGTGCATGGCTACGCCCAGGAAGTGGCCCGGGCCTTATGGGACGCCGACCTGCGGGTCGAAGTGGACACCCGGCCCGAGACGCTGCGCTACAAGATCAGAGAAGCCCAGGTTCAAAAAATTCCTTATATGGTAATCATGGGGGACCGGGAAGCGGCCGACCGCACCCTGGCGCCCCGCCTGCGGGACGGCACGGAATTGAAGGGGGTTTCCCTCGAGGCGTTTATTGAGCGCCTCAAGGAAGAATCCCGGATTCCGTCCCCCGCCAGTTCTTCATCCTAACAGGAGGTGACGGCCATCCAGAAGCAGCAACGAGTCCGGATTAATGAGCAGATCAGGGTGCCGGAGGTGCGGCTCATCAACGCCGAAGGAGTGCAGGTCGGCGTCCTGCCCATCAAAGAGGCCCTGGCCCATGCCGCGGAGGCGCACCTGGACCTGGTGGAAGTAGCGCCCCAGGCCAGCCCGCCGGTCTGCCGTATCATGGATTATGGCAAGTACAAGTACGAGCAGAGTAAAAAACAGCAGGAAGCCCGGCGTAAAGCCACCACGATCCAGGTCAAGGAAATCAAGGTGCGCCCCAAGATCGAGGAACACGACATGGGCTTCAAGCTGAAAAATACCCGGCGCTTTCTAGCTGAAGGGGATAAAGTCAAGATCTCGGTGATCTTCCGAGGCCGGGAGATCGCCCACACGGACCGCGGCTTTCGCATTCTGGCCCAGATGGCCGAAGCCCTGGCCGAGGTGGGAACCATAGAACAGAATCCCAAGCTGGAAGGCCGGAACCTCTCCATGATCGTGACTCCCAAGTAATTCGGGGACATTCCCGGGGCAACGCCTGATCCACCGCAGCGGTGGCCTAGGGAAAGGATTTTTTTGCAGATATATTGTTAAAATGTGACAAATAGAGTATAAAATGTAATTTTGCCTGTTCGCTGAGAATTAGTGCCCTGAGCTTGAAAATTCATCCGGTCGCCGGCCCGGCGTCCGGCATTGCTATCAATGCACGAGGTTATCCATGCCCAAAATGAAAACCCATAGGGGAGCGGCCAAACGCTTCAAGGCCACGGGCAAAGGCCGCCTGAAACACAAGCAGCCCTTTACCAGCCACATTTTGACCAGCAAATCCGCCAAGCGGAAGCGGCAGTTGCGCCAGCCGGCCTACATGGCCGCGGCCGAGGCCCAGAGCCTCAAGCGCCTGTTGCCGTATCTTTAGATAGGAGTCCGTTATGCCACGCGTAAAGAAAAGCGTCGCCTCCAGAGCGCGCCGGAAAAAATTCCTGGGGATGGCCAAGGGCTTCCGTGCCGGCCGGCGGCGGCTGTACCGCTCCGCCCGGGAGGCCGTGGAACGGTCCTTGACGTTTGCCTACCGGGACCGCAAGGTGCGGAAACGCGAGTTCCGCGCTCTGTGGATCGTCCGCATCAACGCGGCCCTGCGTCCCCTGGGTCTGTCCTACAGCAAATTCATCGGGGGCCTGAAAAAGGCCCAGATCAACCTGGACCGCAAAGTCCTGGCCGACCTGGCGATCTTTGATCCCCAAGGCTTCGCCCGGGTCGCCGAGCTCTCCAAGAGCGGGCAATAGAGCGCTGCTCCCCATGAGTCAGATCTGGGGCTGTCCCTGGCCGCCGCAATTCGGCGGGCTCGGCACGCCCTATATTTCTGACCACCGGCTACCGACTGCTTACTGCTATGGAAGTTAAGGATCTCGAAGCCGCGGCGCTCCTGGCCATCAAGGAGGCCAAGAACCCCGAGGAGTTGGAGTCTCTGCGGGTCCACTACCTGGGCCGCAAGGGGGCTCTGACCGGCGTTCTGCGGAGCCTGGGGCAATTGGACCCTGAGGTCCGCCGCCGCGTCGGCCAGGAAGCCAACCGGGCCAAGGCGGCCCTGGAAGAGGCCCTGGACCAGGCCCTGCAAGCCCTCAAGGCCGCCGCCCGCCGGCTGGCCGCCACCGCGGTGGACGTCACCCTGCCGGGACGGCGCTCCCCCCGGGGCCGCCTCCACCCCTTGAACCAGATCATGGCCGAGGTCTGCGACATCTTCCTGCACCTGGGCTTCGAAGCGGTGGAAGGCCCGGAAGTGGAGCTGGACTGGTATAACTTCGAGGCCCTCAACCTGCCGCCGGACCACCCGGCCCGGGACATGCAGGATACCTTTTACTTCGACGACAAGGTGCTGCTGCGGACCCACACCTCCCCCATGCAGATCCGCACCATGGAAAAGCGGCGGCCGCCGGTGCGCATCATCGCCCCGGGCAAGGTGTACCGTCGGGATTCCGACATCACCCATTCCCCTATGTTCCATCAGGTGGAAGGGCTGCTGGTGGATCGGGGCGTCACCTTCGCCGACTTGAAGGGAGTCCTCACCGCGTTCGTGCACCAGATGTTCGGCCCCGAGGTGGGGGTGCGGTTCCGGCCTAGCTACTTTCCCTTCACCGAACCCAGCGCCGAAGTAGACATCGAGTGCGTCATCTGCCGGGGGGAAGGCTGCCGGGTCTGCAAGACCACGGGCTGGCTCGAGGTTTTGGGCTCCGGCATGGTCCATCCCGCGGTGTTCGAGGCCGTGGGCTACGACCCCGAGACTTACACCGGCTTCGCCTTCGGACTGGGCATCGAACGCATCGCCATGCTCAAGTACGGCATTGACGACATCCGCCTCTTCTTCGACAACGACCTGCGCTTCTTAAGACAATTCTAAGCCGGCCGAGCCCATCTCCAACAATTTTAACCTAAAGCTAACGGTTCAGACCTTGACCCGGAGGGGCCGAGTTTTTATGTTTATCCTATCTTCAAAATCCAGGCATTTGGAGCCGACCGCGGCAACACGGATTGACCTTTAGCCTTCACCGGCAAACCTTCCCCCTACTTAACTGAGAAATGGAGTTTTCCCGCCAACGGGGAAAACGCAGGGGATATCTCCTTTAGGAGGTTATGATCATGAATGTTGTACGAACCGAACCTTTGACCACCAATATTCTGTTAAATCCTGCTGAGGCGTCCATCGAAGAATATGCCGAGGTTATCGGCAGCATCTGGCCCCAGGACAAAGACCGGCCCATCTGGCTGGTCTGGATTCACGTCTTGTCCCATGCCACCGAAGTGTGCGAGGAAGTACGCAAAAACCGCTGGCACAAGGTGGCCCGGGAATTGGGCGAAGTCGTGGTCTGGTGGCTCACCTTCGCCCGGCGGGTCACCCAGGAGCCGGCCAAAAACACCAGCGACGCGGTAAAACTGGTGCCTTTCATCAACACCAGCCCCTCGGATATCGTCTGGTTCAAGTATCCCGGGGTCTGCCCGGTCTGCCTGGGACGCTGGATTCACGCCCACTGCGAGCCCACCGAGCAGGTGCCGCTCCTGATCTCCCAGAAGATGCGGGAAATCAACGCCTTTTTCAAGGCCAACCCCCAGTGCACCTGTCTGGCGGCCAGCAAGGAGGTGGAATACCGGGACGAAAACTTCAAGAAATTCACCAAGGCCTGCGTCCACGAATACGCCCGGCGAACCAGCAGCCGCAAAAAGCCTGCTTCCATGCGGGGGATGGCGGAGATGCTGAATACCATCTTTGCCAATAATATCGAAGTCTTATCCGTGCAAGAAATCGCCTTTCACCTGTTGGAGGAGGTGGGCGAGGTCTCCAAGTCCCTGGCCAACCTGTTCATGCAGGAAATCGTCGACGACGAGACCGAGGCCTTCCTGAAGGAGAGACAGGAAAAGGCCCTGGACTTTGCCGAGGAGATCGCCGACGCCTTCTCCTGGTCCGTGTCGCTCTTGGCCAAGATTTATCGGTTCCTCGAATGCGCCGCGGAATTCGCCGCGGAATACAAGACCGTGGAAGGCATGCCGGAGCTGGTGCGGGGCAACATGGAGCGCATCCGGAACATCGTGGACCTCATCTGACCATGTACGGCAAGGGCAGCATGCTGGTGTGCGAGGAGTGCGGCGAGTACCCCTGCAACCCCGACCACCCGCCCATACCGGCCGCCGGGGCAACCTGGCGGGCAAGAAACTGCCCCCCGCCATCTGCGAGGCCATCCGCACCGCCCGGTTGTTGTAAAGGAAGAGACTTAATCTTGAGGGGAGGGCTGGGGGACTGGTAGCCGCAGGCCTCTCGCCTTCCCCCCTCCCAACCATCTCTAATAAGAAACTTATGCTCATAAAAGTAATTTTTTTCTGTAGGGGCGGACCTATGTGTCCGCCCTCAATTTAGGGCGCACACGCAGGTGCGCCCCTACGGGCAAGGCTTTTCTTACTTCTTTGAGCGCACTCTGGTATTAAGTTATTGACAAAGAAAAGGCCGGAAGTCGGAACTTCCGGCCTTATATTTTTTAGAGAGCCAGGGGAGCCGCCTACCCCCTCCCCTGCCCTGCCCACCTGACGGCCGGCGCGCTGGCTTACGGCTGATCCGGGATCTGCAGGATCTTCATAATCTGGCGGTGGTAGTAAGCCGACCAATCGGCGTTGCCCATCATGCCGAAACGGATCTTAACCGTGGTGATCTCGTTGGGCCGGGCGATCAGATCCACTTTGACCGCGGTGTTGTCCTGGGTCACCGCCTCGATGTGCGATTGTGAAGGCGTGTATTGCTGTGCGGTGATCTTCAGGTTCAGCTTTTTTGCAGCTTCCAGGGCAGCGTTATAGGTTTCCTGCATGGGCTTGGGATAATCTTTCTCCATGGTGCCTTCCACCCACTTATACGACCCCAGCGCTGCGACACCTCCAAGCCCCATGAGCATGGTGGCCGCACACCCCGCCGCCATAGTCAGGGTCAGCAGCACCGCCGCCAGTTTGAGCCGCCATTGCCTCTGCATAGGTTTTGACCTCCCTTTCAGCCCGCTGTTTCCAGCTTTATGCCATGATTCGCGGCTCGTGTCAACCCGCCTCGCCCGTGGCCTTTTGGCCGAAATCGCAATAAGGCAGCAGGGGGCAGTGGGGACAGTCGGGTTTTTTGGCGGTGCAGACTTGGCGGCCGTGCCAGATCATCTGGTGGGAAAATTTCACCCAGCGCTCCCGGGGGACCAGGGGCATGAGCGCGAACTCGATCTTTACCGGGTCTTTCTCGCGGGTAAGCCCCAAACGTTGGGACACCCGGCCGATGTGGGTGTCCACCACGATACCGGGGATGCCGAAGGCATTGCCCAGGACCACGTTGGCGGTCTTGCGGCCGATCCCCGGCAGCTTCACCAGGTCGTCCAGAGAGGCGGGCACCTGGCCGTCGAACCGCGAAACCAAAGCCTGGCAAATGGCCTGGATGCTCTTGGCCTTTTGATGGTAAAAGCCGGTGGTATAAATGGCCTGTTCCAGGTCCGCCAGCGGGGCCTCGGCATAGTGGGCCGCGCTGGGGTATTTTTTAAAGATGGCCGGAGTGACCTGGTTGACCCGAACGTCGGTGCATTGGGCCGAGAGCACCGTGGCCACCAGCAATTCCAGGGGATTCTGAAAGTCCAGGGTGACGTGGGCGTCCCGGTAATGTTTATCCAGAAGCTGCAGAATGGGGCCGATCTTCTCAGCCGGGTCCATGAACTCCTCCCTTAGGGTTTCGGCATCGTCCCCGGAAACCCGAGACTATTGAGAAACCGGGTAACCACTGGGGTCCACCGGTCCAATCCCCGCACGTCGGTAAAGAGAAAATGTCCTTCCTGGGAGAAGGGCGGCAGCATGACGAACTCGGCCCGGCCACCGGCTTGCTTAAAGGCGTCGCACATGTCCCGGGCCAGCCAGGGGGGAAAATAGGTGTCATTCTGGGCATAGACCCATAGGGTGGGCACCCGGCAGGTGCGCCCGAATCTGGCGCAAGCCTCGATGAGATGGCCCGGCGAGCAGTTCTTCTCTTGCATCGACCCCCGGCCGCCACCGAAGCTAATCACTCCCGAAAGCCCCGGGAATCCCTGGCTGGCCATAGCCAGGGAGGCGAATCCCCCGGAGGAGTGGCCCGCCAGCACGATCCGTCGGGAATCGATAAAGGGTTGGGCCGCCATATATTGCAGAGTCGCCCTCAGGTCTTTGGCCGAGGCCATGCCGGCCTCGTAGAACAGCGCCTGGTCGCAAAAGCCTTCTTCTTCGGCATAATCCCCTTCCGACTGGCCATAGCCGCGCCGCATGGGAATCACCACGGCAAATCCCAGGCTGACGAATTCCCAGCTCTGGGCATTATAACGGAGGCGCCCTTCAGTTACTCGCTCCCGGAAGTTCCGGGGCGTACCATGGCTCAGGACCAGCAACGGAAACGGGCCCGGGCCGGACGGCCGGTAAAGGGTCGCCAAGAGGGTGAGATGCCGCACCCCGGAGGGGCCTGAGATGGTCATGGGAATGTGCAGGACGCTTTCGTGCAAAGGCACCGAAGGCATCCGGGGAAGCATCAGCGGGATTTTTACCGGAGGAAGAGGTTCCTGCGCCTGGGAAGCAACATTCGCCAAACCACAGGCGAGAGCCAGGATCAGGGCCACAGAAACCACAGTTTGCCGGAATATCTCGGACCACCCCCTCACCTGTCTCCCCCTTATCCCATTCCTCTCCCTCCGCCCCAGAGCAAGGGAGTTAATCGCCGTCAGGGCCGCGTCCGGGTCCCCGCAATTCGATCGGACCCTTTATAACATATCGGCACCGATGCAGACATTATCAAGGGAAAGGGGGGGGGGATTTTCTGTGGTCAGGGTGTGGTGGAACTCAGCGGCTGAGCCGGTTCCGTACATGTTGCAGCAATTCTTGAAATTCCGGTATGTGCAGCCGGGACACTATGGCGACATACAGGACCATCCCCAGGATAATCACCCCGCCCAGGCTCAGGGCCTGCCCCGCCAGGCCGTGGCCCAGCCAGGCGATGGCCCGGGGATGGAGCCTGGCGACTACCAGGCCCATGATCACTCCGGCTCCGGTCACTTTGACCAGATTAAGGGCCAGGACGCGCGCCTGGTACCCGGACAGTTTGCGGTAGAGCACCGCGGCCAGAAAGAGAAAATTGAAGATCACACACAAGGAGGTGGACAGGGCGATGGCCCGGTGCTGCAGAGACGCCAGGGTGAGATTGATCAAGAGCAGATTGGCGGCCACCGTTAGAAAGGAGCCCAGCACCGGAATCCGGGTGTCATCCAGGGCATAATACACCGGCACCATAATCTTCACCCCGGCGAAGGGCACCAGCCCCAGGGAGTAAAGCGCCAGGGCCGCGGCCGTTTGCCGGGTATCCACCGCGGAGAACATGCCGTGTTGGTAGATGAGGGCAATAATGGGTTGGGCCAGGAAGAACAAGCCGCAGGCCGCAGGCAGGGTGACCAGGATGGCCAGGGACAATGACGATTGCAGGGCATCTCGAAGGGCGGGCAGATCTTTGTTGGCCGCATGGCGGGAGACGACCGGCAGGGTGGCCACCATCAAAGCCACCCCGAAGAGGCCCATGGGCAGGTGAAACAGCCGATAGGCGTAATTGAGCCAGGAGACGCTGCCCTGGGGGCAACTGGAGGCATAGAAGGTGTTGATAAAGATATTGATCTGGGTGGCGGACAGACCCACCACCGCGGGAAGCATCAATTTGACGATGCGCAATAGCCCCGGTTCCTTGAGATCCAGGACCCACCTGAGTTTGAACCCCACCCGCCACAGGAGCGGCAACTGCACCGCCAGTTGCAAGAAGCCCCCCACCAGGCAGCCCCAGGCCATGCCCACGATGGGCTCCATCCCGAACCAGGGTGCCGCCAGGCTTAGCCCGGTGCCGACCACCACGGCGCCCAGGTTAAAGAAGCTGGAGGCCAGGGAGGGGACGAAGAATTTCCCCTTGGTATTGAGGATCCCCATGGCCAGGGCCGCCAGGGACACCAGGACCAGGAACGGAAACATGATCCTGGTCATCAGGGTGGTGAGCGGCAGCTTCCCCGGGACCGCGCCGAAATCCGGGGCCATAAATCCCACCAGCGCCGGTGAGAAGATCATACCCCCCAGGGCTATCAAGCTCAGGAGCAACGTGCAGCAGAAGATGACGTTGTTGGCCAGTTGCCAGGTCTTCTCCGGCCCCAGGCGTTGGTCGTAATCGGTGAAGACCGTGACGAAGGCGGAACTCAAGGCCCCTTCGGCGAACAAGTCCCTGAGCAGGTTGGGAATCCGGAAGGCGACCACGAAGGCGTCAAAAGCATAACCGGCGCCGAAGAGGCCGGCAAAGACCTGTTCCCGGACCAGGCCCAGAATCCGGCTGACGAAGACCGCCAGGCTTACCGTCCCCGCGGCCCGGGCGATCTTGCCCGTTTGGGTGGTTGAGGCTTGGGGCAATGGTTACCCCGATAGCGACAGGAGCGGCCGGCGCTCCAGTCTCCAGGTCTTGGAGGAAGTCTTATTCAGGTAGTTGAACAAGTAGCAGATCACAGGGGATGAGGGTCAGCCTGGCGCCGGCTTGCGGCTCTCGCGGCGCTAACCGGCACTAGTCTTTTTGCCCTCTGCGGTAGAAGTACGCTTCTTTTTCTTGGCCCGGCTCTTGCCGGCCACCTTATCTTTCTTGGACTGGGAGGCCGGGGCTTTGGCGGCCTTGGCGGATTTGCCGGCCTTATCAGCGCCACCGAGGTTTTTTTCCGTCTTGGCCGCGCGGATCGGCCTAGGTCTAATCAGCTTCTTTTCCGGTTCCCCCTGGCTGGACGGCGTCTCCGGATGCAACAGGGCGTAAACCGGCTTGTCTTCCACCGTCTGGTTCTGGGTTTTGACCGGCGGATACTCCAGGCGATCCACCCGGTCCGGCCAACCCTCGGCATAGACCGTCCCCAGAAACCCGGCGAGTCTCAACCTTTGATCGCTCTTCTCAGGGGCAATCCAGCACCAGAGGATGAGCCCCAGCCCGACGGTGACCCCGGCCATCAAGGTGACCCAGGTCAGCCGGCGCCAGCGGTTGCGGTCGCGAGGCTGCCCGTTCTTCCGGTGGAAGATAAAGGAAAACAGGGCGTACATACCATAAGCCCATAATATTACAGCTAAAGTAGGAAGCACCAGTTCTCCTTAAGGAAGCTTAACCAAGCATAACAGGATTAATTTTTCGAAGTCAACCATTTTCCCGCGCGCCTTGCCATGCGAGAGTATGGGCTATGTCATTTTATTGACACGAGAGGCCCTTTGGTGTATCCTGCAATAACCATGGGAGATCTTTCATGAAACAGGACCACGCGGCCATCCTGGTTGTGGACGATGATCCGGCCTTGCGCCAGAGTCTTCAAGAAGTCCTGGAGGCCGAGGGCTATGAGGTGACCACGGCCGCCGATGGAGAACAAGGCTTGGCCCTGCTCAAGGAGGAGTCCTTCGACCTGGTGCTGAGCGACCTGGCCTTGCCCGGCCTGGACGGCATGGGCCTGCTGAAATATCTGGTCAGCGAGCAGCCCGGCCTGCCCTGCATCATCATCACCGGCTACGGCTCCATCAACAACGCAGTGACCGCCATGCGCCAGGGGGCCTATGATTACTTTACCAAACCCGTGGATTCCACTGAACTCCGCCTGGTGGTGGCCCGCGCCCTGGAACACCGGCGCCTGAAGTGGGAGAATCTCCATCTCAAAAAGCAGCTCCACCGCCGTTACGGCTTTGCCAATATGCTGGGCAACAGCGACGCCATCCTCCGGGTCTTCGACCTGATCCGCAAAGTGGCGGATACCGACAGCAACGTGTTGATCCTGGGCGAGTCCGGCACCGGCAAGGAACTCATCGCCCATGCCATCCATTATAACAGCTCCCGCCGGGAAGGCCCCCTGATTCCGGTCAACTGCGCCGCTATTCCCGAAGAATTGCTGGAAAGCGAACTCTTCGGACACGAACGGGGCGCCTTTACCCACGCGGTGCGCACCCGTATCGGGCGCTTTGAGCAGTCCAACGGCGGCACCATCTTCCTGGACGAGATCTCGGAGATGAGTCCCGGCCTTCAGGTCAAGATCCTCCGGGTTCTGCAGAACCGCTCCTTTGAGCGCATCGGCGGGATCAAAACCATCCGGGTGGATATCCGGGTGATCGCCGCCACCAACCGGGATCTGGAAGAACTGGTGCGCCAGAACAAGTTCCGGGAAGATCTCTACTATCGCCTCAATGTCATTCCCATCAAGGTCCCGCCTCTGCGGGAACGGGCCTCGGATATTCCTCTGCTGGTCCAGCACTTTTTAGAGACGTTCAGCCGCACCAAGAAAAAACCTCTCAAGCGCCTCAGTGCTGCGGCCCAGGACCTGCTTTTACAATACCTCTGGCCCGGGAACGTCCGGGAGTTGGAAAATCTCATGGAACGCCTGGTCATCCTCAGTGAGGGCGAGGTTATTGAGGTGGCGGACCTGCCTGATCGCTACCGACAGCTGGCCTCTCCTCCGAAAGCAGAGGCGGAGGGATTCCCGGAGCAGGGTATCCATTTTACCGACGCGGTCCAGGCCTTTGAACGGAACCTGATCCTCAAGGCCTTGCGCCGGTGCAACTGGGTGAAAAGCCAGGCGGCCCAGGTCCTTCACCTCAACCGCACCACCCTGATAGAAAAGATGAAAAAGCAAAACATTCCCTCCAGGCCCGACTTCGCGCCCCCGCCCGCAGGGGCCTCCAAAGGTTCAGACCCGTAATAACGGGTGGGGTTATTCCCGAGCCCGGTCAGGATTGCAGTTTTTTGCAAAGGTCTTATATTGGGAATGATCCCGGCAGAGTGGCTTTCATGCCAATTCACCGGTGCAGGTGACGCCAGCGTCTCGCTGGTGCCGGCGCAGGACAAAGTTATGGCAACCAGATTAGGGCCTGGCAGGCAACTCGATAGAGCTTAGTTGCCTCAAACCCCTTTAAATTTTCCAAATTACAGACTTATAGGAGGTAACGATATGGCTGAAGGCTTCCCGGGGAACCGGCGTGAAGCAATCCTGGTGTTTCATTTTGCCGACCGGGTGAAAGCGGAACTCATTCTGGCCTCTCGCCTGCTCAACACCGTCATGCAGATGGAGGGGCAGGAACGCGAAGGGGCCAACCGGCTTTTTGTGGACTTTCTCAAGGGCCTGGAGCAGGAGGTCAACCTGGCTCAGGTCCAGATCGGCGATCCCGAGATGATCCGGGTGCGCACGGTGATGACCGGGCTCATCGGCATGGCGGACGCCAACATGCTCGCGGATATCCAGTCGCACCTCACCTGGATGATCAGCGCCATGGCCACCTATGCCCAGCGGGCCATGGAATACCTGGTGAAGGACAAGCTGATATAAGAAGCTTAGGGAGGAATCCCGAGGGACCCGTAAATGAACGTAACCTCGCGGCAGGGTGGGCCCGGGCCCCCCTGCCGCGTTGCCAGTCTGAGATGCGAATATGTTCAGTATGTTGAAAACTTCGCCATCTTCAAGGATTCGGGTTCTGGACTACGCAGTACTTGAGATCCGAGCCCTTGTAACACGGTTGCAGGTAAGCGCCGTCGGACTGATAGTACTGCTGGTTATTAATGATGACCGGCTGGGAATTCCGGGGGAGTTCCCCGATCACCGCACCCAGAGCCAGACCTGTGGCCAGGCCGGCGCCCGCGCCCCAGCCCGGACCCCAGCCCGGACCGCCGTAGCCGCCGCCCCAACCGCCGCCGCCATAATTTCTATTGACGTTGACGTTCCGATTGACGTTCCGATTCCCCTGGTGGTCACCATGGTGATCACCGTGGTGGTCGCCGTGGTGATCACCGTGGTGGTCGCCGTGCCCACCGTGACCGCCGTGTCCCCGGAAACCGTGGCCGCCGCCGCCATGCGTGCCCTTATGGCCGCCGCCGTGACCGCCACCGCCGTGACCGCCACCGCGGGCCAGGACGCCGGTGGGGTCCAGGGAGAAGCCGGAGAAGAACATCAACGCCAGCATGATTACCAAGAAACCTTTCAGGTTACGAGGCTTCATGATTTCTCTCCTTTCTTTGGGCTCCGGGCCTTGGCCTTGGGCGCCGCCGCTTTGCCCGGAGGCAAAAACTCGATGCGGTGAGCCCCGGCTGGCGGCACAAAGGTGAATAGGTTGTCAGGCAAGGTCGGAGAGAAGTTCCAGTCGCTCAGGTAAGCCGTCCATTGGGGCCCGCCCAACAGTTTTATTTGGGTGATCAGCAGCTTGCGGGGCAAGGGTTTAGTGCCGGCTTCTACCCAAACCTGAAATTGCTGGTCACCTTGATCGAAGGCCAGGTGATGACAAGGCATCCCGCGCACCTCGCTCAATCCAACATAGAGCGTACGGCCGACGTTTTTCGTCATCAGCTCGTAGGCGTCGCCGCAGACCAGGTCCGCCAGCGCCACATCGAGGTCGAATTCCTGGTGGGCTTTGGTCAAAGCCGCCTCAATGGTGGGCGGCATCGGCGCGATGGCATACAGGTTTTTATCCTTGTTGTACAGGGTGAGGGTCATGCCGTCGTAGAATAAATCCTGATTTTCCAGATCGCCTTTGCCGTTGATCCGGAGCTTGTCAGGCCGCCGCACGTACACCTCCAGATTCTGGCCATATTGCAATTGTCCGCCTCCGCGGTAGACCTGGTCGTCAGTGACCTCGGCGCGGAAAGAAAACTGCCCCATCGATTTGAGGTAGTCTGTCATGTCACGCAAGATTTTTTTCGGCTCCGGCGGTGGGGGCGACTCCAAGGCTTTTTTCGTCTCCGGCTCCGGCGGGGCGGCGCCCGCCCATCCCGCCATACCCAGCAACAGCATGGCCATAACGGCTAAGATCAGGGTCTTTTTCATAGGCATGTGGTCCCTCTCATAAAAAATTTTCTTGCATTTTGGGCTTATGGTCAGTCCTTGCATTTCCCCGGCTCGCTTTTCCACCTTAGCTAATCCGGAACCATTTGGCAATCCAATGAGATAGGCCCAGGGGAAAAGGGAACTTTGGCAGCAGCGCCAAACCTCCCCTCAACGATCCCTCCCCCGACCTGGCGTTTGTTGTCTAGCCCTGCCCGCATCAGGCTCAAACTCGGATCTCAGGATTTCCCTAATAGAAAATTAAGGGAATCCCTAATTTTGTATTTTCCTCCTGGTGATATAGTTTTCCCAAGTTCAAACGCTCATGGAAGAGCTGGAATGGTGAAATGGATTTCGCCCTATCCTCCGTGCAGATTCAAGAATATCTCCCCAAGATCTGGCGTCCATTTTCATTCCTTCCTCTGCCTAAAGAAACTTGGGCTTTTTGAAACTTACCCAGAATAGTTTGTCTTGCTTCTAGGTTTTCATTCCTGGGCTTCAGGCTTAATGATTCATATTTTCATGTGATATCGGGCCTGAGGCCGGAATCGAACGGACCAGAAGCTTAGCTCCAGCGGAGGAAAATCAAATGTCCATGCCGAGTTGCCCTGTTTGTAAGTCAACAGATATAAGACGCAGTCGAACCAGAGGATTGAGAGAAAAATTCTTTAGGAAATTTGGTTGGCGGGCGTTTCAGTGCAGGGAAATGGATTGCCGCTGGCGGGGGCTTATCAGGACCAAGCCAGTGGATAAGTCGGTAAAGGAAGACCTCGTAATTGGCATGATATTTATGATGGTAATTATAGGCATATTTGTCGGCCATAATAAATTTTCTAACAATGCAATTACAGGACCTTCAGTGGCGTCCTTAGGGGCGGAAAATACGGAATTGGACCAGTGGGAACCAGAGCGTCACATCCTTAAAGACAGTAAAATATTGGCTCCTGACAGCCCCAAACTTACCTTGAATAGCCGGGGGGAAATCCAGGAGAAGGTAGTTCTCGCGGATCCGAAACTCCGTTCCCAGGATGAGGCGAGTAACTTGAAACCGGTTATGGCGTCCCTAGACGTTTATGCGCGGATTGCTGCACTTGAGCGCAAGATTGAAAAACTGGACCGCCCTAAAAGGGATTAGGGCAACTGTCTACCTCCGCAGAATTTAGGCTAACGCTTTCCTCTAAGCGAATTTTTTCGATCCGTCGTGGTCAAAATATTGGGAGTCTTGATAATCATAAAGAATAATGTGAGGTTTCGCCTTTTCTCCCATAATTCCTAAAATATTTTTATAGAGAGGACTTAACGTGATGAATTCCTGAATGAAAATTTCAGACATCACCGTTTGCAGTTTCGCCTCAGCCTTGATCCCCTGTTCCAATTCCACCCGGCATACCATGAGAATGTTGTGATCATCGTCTTCCACATTTTCCAACAAGAAATTACCGGTCACATAAGGGGCTAAGCTGGCGTGATTCAGGGCCTGCTGAACGTATTCAGAATAGATGGGCAACCCACATACTTTGGCCATAAATCTGTCTCGCCCGAACATGAAGACAAAAGGGAAATTTCCACAATTGTTGCTGATCCAGTCTTGACTATCCGGGGAGAGATGTTGTCTCATAAACCTAACCATCTCCTGATAAGGAATCACGCCGCCATGGTCTTTAATGTTATATCTTATCAAAGGGGCACTGTTGTTTAAGGTAAAACAGAGATCTTCCGCAGGTGATTCAAAAAAAATAGCTCTGGGATCATAGACATAAAGAGAGGGCAGGCGTTCATCACCAAAGAGAGATCGAGCGATATCGGGCTGTCTGGCTAAAAACCTTCTGATCTGAATGGATAAGAGGGTCTCAAATCCCATCAAACCGGCATCAGAAGACCCATAAACTGACATTATCGTGGGTTTATCCCTGCCGCCCAATTTATTCTGGAGATAATCGCGCCAATTTTCGGTAAATGCCTGACCCGCGCATACCAGCCTGAGTTTGGTCACATCAATCACATCCTGGTGCAGGCAGACTTGATGGACAACTTCTTTGAGGAGCGGTGGGTAGCCAAAAATGATGGTTTGATCAAATTCCTGATGCAAGGCGTTGATAAAAGTAAGGATATCCTTATCAGAAGAACTCGGGGTAGTTATCGTGAGGGGAAGGCCCTTCAGCTGGAGAAGCTGTAAACATGCCAGGGTGAAAGTGCCGGCGATGGCATTTCCCATGTAAAATCCGTCAATCACCAGGGTCTTCAGTCGGTTAACCTCAAAGAACTCCTGCAGGAAAAATTCGTGCTGCCAGGCCCCCTCTAATTCGGTTTGCAGCGTCCGGGGCCAGAAATGAGGCTGGCCCGTCGTTCCGGAACTAACGGCTACAAACTGGGAAAGCGAAAGGTTCCCAAACCATGATCTTGAGGCCAGATCATAGGCATCAATGTAGTTGTTTTTATCAGTCAATGGCAGTTGCCGGAAATCATCCATAGTCCGTATATCGGCAGGGTTAATCCCGGATTTCTTCAAAAAATCATTATATGCTGGTACGTTGGCGGCTGCCTGATGAAACAAGGTTAAGACTTTTTCTTCGCCTTGGCGCCTCAATGCCGCTTCGTCAGAAATAACGGCAGGATCAAAGATACTTTGGTCTTCCAACCAGGCGAGAAATTGTCGGCGAGGGCTGGCTGTCATGTCCAAATCATGTTCTCCGTATCGGTTGAGGTGGAAAACACCTTCACCCGGATAGTTTTTCCCGGGGAATCAGCCGGTAGATCTCGATCAGCGGCACTCCTTGGGCTGCGGCCAGGCGGCGGCAGGCCTCGTACTCCGGCAGCACCCGGCGGCGGCCGCCGTATTCCATCACCTTCACTTCGAGCGGCCCGTAAGGCGTATCCAGAGTCTCCGGCCAGCGCCGGGCCGTGACCCGCTCCACTTCCAGGACCCGAACCCCCAGGGTGGTGGAATCGGTGAAGATTCGGGCCAGCAGCCCCTCCTTGGCCGCCATAGGCGCGATGACCGTCAGGGCCACGCCGGGGCGGCCCTTTTTCATCTGGATAGGGGTAAGCGCCACGTCCAGAGCGCCATCACTGAACAGGCCCGCCACCAGCGGTTCGTACCACTCCGGGTTCATGTCGTCCAGGTGGGTTTCCAGCACCAGGACCGTCTCCCGGCGACCCGGGACTTCGGCCAGAGGCGTGCCCAGGTAGAGCCGCAAGAGGTTGGGATGGCCCGGCAGGTCCCGGCTCCCGGCCCCGTAGCCGACCCCGGTCAAGGTCAAAGGCGGGCATGGCTGGCACTCGGCCTTCAAGGCCTTGAGGATCACGGCCCCGGTGGGCGTGACCAGCTCCCCGGGCAGATCGGTGCCATAGACCGGCAGGCCCTTCAACAGCTCCAGGGTGGCGGGCGCCGGATTGGGAAGCCGTCCGTGGCCAGACGCGGCGATCATCCCCCACCCCATGGGCAGGGGGCTGCAGAAGACCCGGGACACCCCCAGGCGCTCCAGGCCCAAGGCCACCCCCACTACGTCCACAATGCTATCCAGGCCACCCAGTTCGTGGAAGTGCACCGTGTCCAGGGACTGGCCATGGATGCGGGCCTCCACCTCGCCCAGGAGCCGGAAGATCTCCAGGCTGCGGGCCTTGACCGCCTCGGACAAAGGAGCCCGGGAGATCATGGCGGTGATATCCCGGTAGGTGCGGGCCGGCTGGCGTCCTCCGGCCGTAATCTCGATCTTGATTCCGGTGAGGTGCTCCTTAGTCACCCGGCGAGCCGCCAAGGCAACGTCTTTCAGCCCCAGGGCCGGCAACAGTTCTTGAAGTTCGGCCACCGGCAGCCCCAGGTCAATGAGGGCCCCCAGGGTCATATCACCGCTGATACCGGCGAAGCAGTCGAAAAAAGCCCAGGACTGATGAGTTCCCAAAAAGTTATTTCCCCCTCACCTATCCCTCTTCCCCAACGGGGGAGAGGGGATTAATGGAATGATATTAACGCCATATCGATTATAATTCATCTTTGGCTGAATTCCAAATATATAGTAGATAGCCGCTGTTTGATTTATTCTCATTCCCAAGCCGAGGTTGGGGACAAGTTGAAAAGCATTCGAAGTCTATAGATGGAATAATGCTAAACGTTGGATGCGCTACGCTTTCCCGCCCTACGGGCTACTATCTAAAGTTTATCGGTTCCTTTAAAGGAGCGTTCTTGAAGAGCCATGTTCTTTATAAGTTCTGCAGTCTTTTTTGTGTCCCCTTTTGCACGTGATAGCTCTTGAAGAAGAAGAGAATCATCGGACTTCTCAATTTCTTCTTCATTTTCCAGAATTAATTCCTTTAGTTCCCTTTCCCATCCTAACTCCTGAAGTGCGCGCACCTGCCACCATAAATCATTTTCTGCCTTGGCTTGTCTAAAAGCTTCGATGAAAAGTTCTTCAATTAGACCCTCTTCAACCAATTCTCTAAGATAAAAAGCTGCTGAAAAAATATTTCCCTTGGCTAAAGAATGCCTTGTACCGTCAATGTAATCCTTTGCAGCTTTAATATTTTCACCTAACGTATTATAAAGTCGAGCCCGTTGAGTCCAATTTCTTTGTTTTGTATATCCTGCTAATTCTCTTTTAATAACTTCATCGGGAATAAGTTCTGGTTTCCCTTGAAGCCCTCTAAGAAAGCAGATAGTGTTATCTGATGGATCATTCGTAATGGCAATCTCGATGTACTTGTCTCTTAATTCATTATTTCCAATAGCGTCATAATGCATAGCAAGTAATTCGTACTCCTGATTTTCCCGATAGATTTCAGCTAAGCTAGTGACAGTATCCAGCCAATCATTATCCGTAGAATTAGAAGCTGCTTCAATTGCTTGAAACTCCGTCCTCCTGGTGGCAACCATCCTATGCCAATCATCCCTATATAAAACTATCTGATCGGCGTTCAGTTTACGAGCGAATCCCCCCCGAATCTGAGTCTCATTGTGACAATCGAGACATAATATGGCAAGGTTTCTTATTGCATTATGTTTTGGGTTGTCATCGAGATGATGAATCTGGACAGGCTTTCCTTGGATGCGGCAGACACAACAGGTTCTGTCAGACATGAAAAGAATCCTTGCCGCCATTTCAGATGGGATCGGATCTCTTGGCTTTTTGGCTCTCATAAATAGTTAATCCCCTTCGGACTTCCAAACATTGTTAAAGCGAGGAGGCTACTCTCTTGATGTCGGTGAACGTAGTTCGCATTGAAGCCATTATGACACTAATCTATGCCACAAAACTGAGTTCCTGAGAAGTAAAAGAATGAAGTTTGTTTAGGTCAGACAAACCCGAGGTTTTTTTGCGTCGGACGGAAAACCCTTAATAGAAGATCACTTGCCAGCTTCGGCAATTATCACCTCAGTACGAAAAATTCCAGATTTGATCTGCTGATCAGAAGGAAAGGGATTTGGGACTGGTGGGGAAGGTGTCGGCGCTCACTCCGCGGTTCCGTCGACAAAGAGTTCCACCTCCTTCACGGCCCGGGCCTCGGCCTGGCGCACGGTAAACTTGAGATTACGGTATTGCAGATGCTCTCCGGCCCGGGGCAACTCCCCCAACTGGGAGATGAGAAACCCCGCCAGGGTTTCATAATCCCCCGGGGGCAGGTCCAGGTGCAGAACCTCGTTTAAGACCTTGATCTCGGTGCGGGCGCTGATCAAATAATGACCCTCCCCCAGCTTCTTGTAAGGGGCCACCTCTTGATCGAATTCATCGGTGATTTCCCCGACGATCTCTTCCAAAAGGTCCTCGATGGTGACGATGCCTACCGCGCCGCCGTATTCATCCACCACCACCGCCAGGTGCGTCCCCTGGCGCTGCATCTCGGCCAGCAGACGGTCGATCTTCTTGAGTTCCGGCACATAGTTGACGGGGCGCATAAAGGTGCGGATGGCACGGTCCTGACCTCCCTCTCCCAGGAGGTCGAAGTCATGGACCACGCCGATGAGGTTGTCGATGCGGCGGTGATAGACCGGCAACCGGGAGAAGCGGGAGTTGCGAAACTCTTCCAGGGCCTGGCCCACGGTCAGGGTGTCGGGGATGGCCACCACCCGGATCAGCGGCACCATCACTTCCTTGACGGTGCGCAGGGAAAACTGCAGGATGCGGTGGATAAAAAGGCGCTCCTTCCTCTCCAGGTCCACTTCCGGGCCGCTCTTAGCCACCACCAGGCGCAGGTCCTCCCGGGTTATAAAGGGCAGGTGGCCGGTTTTGCGGGCTCCGGTGATATAGAGGATTACGCGGCTTAAGGAGGCAAATATGATGGTGATGGGATAGATGACCCAGGAAGCGGTCCAGAGCGCCGGCGCCAGGCGTTCGGCCAGCAGGTTGGCCTGCTGGCGGCCGATGGATTTGGGAATGATTTCTCCAAAAATAAGGATTACGGGCGGCAGTATGATCAAGGCGAGAATTTCGCCGCGGGAACCCAGGAGATCCAGGAGAAAGGCGGTGACCAGAATACTGTTTACGGCCCCCAGCATGTAAGCGCCCAGCAGGGTGGTAGCCATCATATATTCCGGCCGGGCGAGCAATTTCAAGGCCAGCTTGGCGCCCCGGTAGCCCTCTTCGGCGCGGTGGCGCAGGCGGCGGCGGTTGGCCGAGATCAAGGCGAGCTCCGAGGCCGCGAAGAATCCTTCCATCAGCAGCAGCGGGATAAAGAATATGAGGAACCCGTATTTCATGGAGTGCGGCGCACCTCTACCTCGAGGATGCGGGTGCCTTTCATGCGGAGCACTCGAAAGATGAGGTGGTCATAAGCAATGGTGCGCCCTTCCCGGGGCAGCGAACCGAAGAGGTTCAAAACCAAGCCGCCGACGGTGTCGAATTCTTCGGCGGGCAGGTTTAAACCCAACGCCTCGTTAACATCCACCAGGAACATGGTCCCCTTGACGCGCCAGACCCCCGGAGACACCTCCTCCAGGGTTTTTTCTTCTTCCGTGAACTCCTGGGGAATCTCGCCGCAGAGTTCTTCGAGAAGGTCCTCCACCGAGGCCAGCCCCACCAGGGTGCCGTATTCATCCACCACCAGGGCCAGACGCTGATGTTGGGCCTGGAGTTCGGTCAGCAGGTCAAAGGCCTTCTTGTTTTCCGGGACATAATAGGCCGGCCGCAACAGATTTCGGGGCAGCTCTGCCTCGCAAGGTCCCTGGGGACAGAGCTCCAGGATGTCCCTGGCGTGGAGCACCCCAAGGATGTGGTCGTGGCTCTCTTCGTAAATGGGGACCCGGGAGAACCGGGAGCGTTTAATGGCCTTGATGATCTCGGGAAAAGGGAGATCAACGGCAAGGGTGAACATATTAGGCCGGGGCACCATGATCTGTCCCACCCGGAGTTCCCCGAAGTTGAGGAGATTCTGAATAAAGTCCCGCTCCATCTCCGCGATGACACCCCCACGGTGGCTCTCCTCCACCATGCGGACGAAATCTTCCTGCTGGACCTTGGGCACGGGCAGTTCCGGGCGAAAACCCAGCATGGCCAGCAGCCCCCGGCTGATCTGCATGGCCACCACGCGGATGGGAGTCAGCACGAAAATGGCCGGACCCACCAGAGGGGCCACCCAACACGAAACCCGGGTGGGGTAAGCCAGAGCCAGTGATTTAGGGATGATCTCCCCCAGAAGTTGAAAAACAGGCACAAAGGCCAGAACCACCAACCATTCTCCCCGATGGCCCCAAAGAGAAATGGCCAGGGACGTGGCCAGAACGGAGAAAAGAATGGACACGGTCTCCACCCCGACGGTGACGGTAACCAGCAGGCGTCGGGGACGGGCCAGGATGCTCTCCACCAACTCGCCCCGGGACCGGTTCCGTTCTTGGAGCCGCAAGCGGTCCAACGGGGTCAGGGCAAAAAGGGATGTTTCAATAGTGGCGAAAAAGACGCAGATGAGCACCAGCCCTGCCAGGGCCAGGTAGCGGAGCAGATAGGGATTTGAGAAGATGGAATCCACTTCGTTAGCGGGACGCCGCAGTTTGGTCGCCAGCGCGGAGGTACGCCAACTTCAGGCGGGCCGGACTGGCGGACTCATTATAAATTATCAGAAGAAAAGAAGCACTGGTGATCAATCAAGTGCCGCCGGCCAACAATCATCCCCCCAGGTGGCGACGTCCTTCAAAAAGGCGCGATCGCACCTTCCGGCAGCGGCACCTCAAAGGTGAAGATAATGCCGGCGATCATGCGGTAGAAGCCCACCAGCACCACCAGTTCAATGACACCCGAAAGGCCGATGTGGCCGGCCAGGGACTCCTGGAGGTCACGGGGGATGGACTTGAGTTCCAGGGCGCCGCGGGCCGCCTCCAGGGCGGCTTGCTGGACCTCGTTCAAGCCGGCGGGTTCCTGTCCGGCCTGCAGTGCCGCGATGACCGCTTCGGACAGGCCCGCGCTGCGAGCCTGGGGCTCGTGTTTAACCCACTCATATGCGGCCCCCACCTTCCGGGCCAGCCAGAGGATGACCAACTCCCGCACCGCATCGGGCAAAGACCCCGCGCCGAACCGCAAGAAGGTCCCCAGGTCGCTGACCCGGCGGGCCAGTTCCGGGTGGTTGAGCAGACTGCGGTACATGCCGTCAATCCGGCCCCGCTTGCTCACCAACTCATCATAAAGGGCTTGAGCCTCGGGAGACAGCGCCCCGGTGGGGTCAGGCAGGCTTGCCAATGGAACTCCTTAGGCGAAATCCTGAGGACGGGAGCCAGGAACTTCCCCCTGCCCTGCCCTCAAGCTTCGGCTCAATCATCATCCACCCACTCTTGCTTGGCCCGGCTGAACGGCGTCACCGGTGTCGGGAAGGCCCGGTCGCAACGCACGTCGATGAGGTACGGGGCTTTGGCCTCCAGGGCCTGCTGAAAAGCGGTAGCCAGTTCCTCGGGTTGATGCACGGTGGCCGCGGCCAGCCCCAGGGAGCGGGCCAACCCGGCCCAGTCGTGCACCGGGATCTCGGTGAGGGCTGCGGGGCCGGGGCCTTCCTGGACAGCCCTTAGCCAGACGTTGCCCAGGGCGCCGTTGTTGATCACCACAAAGATCGCGGCGATACCGTAGCGGGCCGCGGTCTGGATTTCCATGCCATGCATCAGCATACAGCCGTCGCCGGTGACCACCACCAGGGGTTTTTCCGGCCGGGCCGCCTTGGCGCCGATCCCCGCGGGGATGGCCCAGCCCATGGGGCCCAGGTTGGTGGCCGAGATGTAGCTCCGGGGCTCATAGGCCTCCCAATAATGGCCGCAGAAGGCCCGGTGGGCGCCGGAGTCCACCACCAGAACCGTATCCCGGGGCGCGGCGCGGCGCAACTCGGTGATCACCCGGGCCGGGTGCAGGGGCACTGCGTCGCTGAGGGCATTTTCCGCCTCATAATAACGCGGCCCTGCGCCCCGGATGCGCTCCAGCCAGGCGCGGCGCTGGGCGTTAGAGCTTTCCAGGGCCTGGGTAAGCGAATATTCATACGACGTCACGACCTGGAGCACCCGAGCGCAATCACCCACGATGGGCACCTGGACCGGCCAGGTGCGCCCGATCACCTGCAGATCGATATCCACCTGGACCAGGGCCCGGCTGGGCAGCATCCGACGGTCCCAAAACAGGGTATCCCGCTGGCTCAGACCCGAACCCAACACCAGAAGCACTTCCACGTCATCGGACAAGATAGTGTCAATGGCCTGGCGGTGGCCGGCATAGCCGAAGATGCCCAGAGAAAGGCGGTGGTCCTCCGGAAACACCCCTTTGGCCCGCAGGGTGGTGGCTACGGGGATTTCAAAGCGCTCAGCAAAGGCCACCAGGTCACAGGTACCCCCGGACTTCTCCACTCCGGCTCCGGCCAGGGCCACGATGCGCACCGGCGCGGTTGACCCGTCGGAAGGCGCCAGAACCCGCCACAAGCGCTCAACCCCATGCCGGTCCACAAACCGGGGGGCATAGAGGCTGTCGTCCAGTTTGACCCAGGGGGCCTGGACCTCCTGCCGCTGAATATCGGTGGGCAGGCTGATGTGCACCGGCCCCCTGGCTCCCGCCAACATCTTGGTCAACGAGGCCCGCAGGTGATGGTGTACCAGGTGGAGGTTCGAAACCATCAGGGAGGAAATGGTGATGGGTTGAAAAACCCCGACGTCGTTCAGAGCCGCAGGGCTGGAATCCTGAAAGCCTCCCCGCCCCTCCCAATCGGTGGGCACCTGTCCCGAAATGACCATAATCGGGGAGAAATCGGTCCGGGCCGCGGCTACCGCGGTCACCATGTTGGTGACGCCGGGCCCGCCGATGGCGAAACAGACTCCGAAGCGGCCGCCCGCCCGGGCGTAGCCGTCCGCCATGCAGGCGGCGCCGCCTTCATGGCCGGCCACGATGGGGGTGAGGCCGGAGCAGTCGGCCAGGGCCGGCAGGAAAGGATCGATAAGCCCCCCGGGCACCAGGAACACATGGGAAATGCCCTCTTCCCGAAAGGCTTCCAGCAGGTATTGGGTGGTCAGCATAGGCGGTTTTCTAATTTGGCCTCCAGGGTCGGCAGGGGCGGTTCGCAAACCGCCCCTCCTGTTTCGCCTTAGACCACCGGCCGGGAAGGCGGGGTAGTCAACCGCTCGCCCGCGGGCCGGGCCTTTTTGCTCTCCTTGAAGGGCGAGCGCAGCAAGGCCTCGTTCAGGACCTGGTCCATATCGCTCACGGGTACAAACTTGAGGCGGCGCTTGACGTTTTTGGGAATTTCCATCAGGTCTTTTTTATTGGCCTCGGGGATGATGACCTTCTTGACCCGGGCTCTGAGGGCCGCAATGGCCTTTTCCTTGAGGCCGCCGATGGGCAGCACCTTGCCCCTCAGGGTGATTTCGCCGGTCATGGCCACGTCCCGGCGCACCGGAATCTGGGTGAGGGCCGACACCAGGGCGGTGGCCATGGTGACCCCCGCCGAGGGGCCGTCCTTGGGAGTGGCCCCGGCCGGCACATGGATGTGGATGTCCAGCTTCTCATAAAAATCCGGGGCCAGATTGAGGCGCTCGGCCCGGGCCCGGGCATAACTCAAGGCGGCCTGGCCCGACTCCTTCATCACGTCCCCCAACTGGCCGGTGAGCAGGAGTTGGCCTTTGCCTTTCATCAGGCTGGCTTCGATCGCCAGGGTCTCGCCGCCCACCTGGGTCCAGGCCAGACCCGTGGCCACCCCCACCTCGTCTTTCTCCACTTCGCCCTCAGGCAGATAGCGAGGCGGCCCCAGGAAGAGGTGCAGATTGCCCCGGGTGATGGCAAAGGGCCCCTTTTCGCCTTCGGCGATGCGCCGGGCCACTTTCCGGCACAGAGAGCCGATCTCCCGCTCCAGGCTCCTCAGCCCCGCCTCCAGAGTGTAGTACATGATGACCTGGCGCAGGACTTCGTTGGAGAGCTTCAGATCCGTGGAGCGCAGACCGTTTTCCGTCACCTGCCGGGGCAGAAGGTGGCGGAGCACGATCTCGAGTTTTTCTTCTTCGGTGTAGCCGGCCAGGCGGATGATCTCCATGCGGTCCCGCAGGGCCGACGGGATGGGGTCCACCAGGTTGGCGGTGGTGATAAACATCACCTTCGACAGGTCGAAGGGCACATTAAGATAGTGGTCGCTGAAGGAGTGGTTCTGCTCCGGGTCCAGCACCTCGAGGAGGGCCGCGGCGGGATCGCCCCTGAAATCCATGCCGATTTTGTCCACTTCATCGAGGATAAACACCGGGTTGTTGGAGCCGGCATTCTTGACCCCTTGAATAATCCGGCCCGGCAGCGCGCCGATATAGGTGCGCCGGTGGCCCCGGATTTCGGCTTCGTCCCGCATGCCGCCCAAGGAGATGCGCACGAACTTGCGCCCCAGGGCCCGGGCAATGGATTGGCCCAGGGAGGTCTTGCCCACCCCGGGAGGCCCCACGAAGCAGAGGATGGGGCCCTTCATCTTTTTGTTGAGTTTGCGCACGCTCAGGTACTCCAGGATGCGGTCCTTGACCTTTTCCAGGTCGTAGTGGTCTTCATCCAGAATCACCTTGGCCTCTTTGACCTCGAGCTTATCCCGGGTGCTCTTGCTCCAGGGCAGGGACACCAGCCAGTCCAGATAGGTGCGGACAATGGAGGCCTCGGCCGCGTCGGGGTGCATCTGCTCCAGACGGGAAAGCTGCTTGACCGACTCTTCCTCCGCGTGTTTGGGCATCCGGGCCCGGGAGATCTTGAGGCGGTATTCCTCCATTTCCTTGCTGGTCTCGTCCATGTCGCCCAGTTCTTTTTTGATAGCCCTGAGTTGCTCCCGGAGAAAATATTCCCGCTGGGTGCGGTCCATCTCCTCCCGGGCCTGGTTCTGAATCTTGGCCTGGATAGCGGAGACCTCTAGTTCCTTGCGAAGAAAATCGTTCACCTTGATGAGGCTGCGGATGGGGTCCATCTCCTCGAGGACCATCTGGGCTTCGTCGATCTTTAAGCGCAGGTTGGCGGCCACCAGGTCGGCCAGGTGCCCCGGGTCTTCGATGGATTCCAGGATGGCCAACAGGTCCGGGGACATGATGCCCTTGAGCGTCAGGATCTTTTCGGACATCTCCCGGGCATTGCGCATCAGGGCCTCGGCTTCGGGCGAAATCTCGCCGACGGTGGTTTCCGGCAGGACCTCGAGGGCTACCTGGAAGTAAGGACGCTCCTGGATAAATTCCTCGATCATGGCCTTGGCCTTGCCCTGCACCAGGATCTTGAGGCGGCCGTCGGGCAGTTTCAACATCCGCAAAATCAGGCTGACCGTGCCCACGGGGTAGATGTCCCCGCGCTCGGGATTCTCCACGGATTGATCTTTTTGGGTCGCCAAGAACAACAGGCGGTCTTGGGCCAGGGCAGCTTCAATAGCCAGTACCGAGGTCTCCCGCCCCACGAACAAAGGCAGGACCATATTGGGAAACACCACCACGTCTCGAACCGCCAGCATGGGCAGTTCGCCGGGTATGGTGATTTGCTGGTTTTCGTCTTCTGTAGTTGCCATACTAACTCTCTCCTAAAGAGATATGTCTAAGTTGATATAGGCAGGCGGCCGGCTGACCGCCGGGTCGGGAGGCTGGGTTGGAGGGTGGTCATGCGCTTCAATGCCTCTCCCATAGCAAAATTTCCCCTCACGGTCAATCCGAATATCCTGCCAGATTAATTATTACTAGAATAATACCGATTAGGGCCAAGAGCAACCCAAAGGAGGGCACAGGAGTCTAATCTCCTGCCATATCGCGATCAAAGAACCCGGTTTTGCCGCGTTGGAGGCTCATTGCAGCGCCGAAAGGCGCCGGTTTGACTGTTGCGTAGCCTGAATTGATGCCTTCTGATGGCTATAACGGCATCTTGAAGCATTTTATTAAATCGCCCGGAGCCGGGCGCCGGGATAGGCAGGGCGGACGGCCGCTTCACCGCACCGGCCGCAGACTGGCAGGGGTAATGTCCTTTAAGGGGTTGTGGGCTATAATTGGCTCTGTATCTCAGGGCCACCAGGAGTGCCAATCGCCATAGAGGGTCAACACTTTGCGGCGATACTGGGCGGCGAATTCCTGATTGACGGCATAGACCGGCAGACCCCGGATGGCGGCGTATTGCACATGGGCGTTTTCTTCTTCCAGCAACAGGAGATGGAGGCGGAGCGGGGCAAAAAGCGGGGCCAGGGTTTTCTCCAGGCGCTGCCGCAGTTTTTGTCCTTCCCAATAATCCAGGGGATGCTCTAGCAAGACCACGCCCAGATCCAGATCGCTGTCCGGCGCCCCTGCCACCTCCTCTTCGGCGAGGAGACGGGGTCCCAGTTCCTTCTGAGAGCCGAAAAAATAAGCCAGGCCAATCCCGTAGCTAGATAAAATAGTTGAAAAAATCTCCCGGCGGCGGCCGCGGGCTTGCATGTTCACCAACCCGAACTTAACATATGATGAAAATCTTGGGTCTTTTTTAAGGGTTATGGTATAGTATGCCGATTCAGAAAACAACTTGGGGGGAACGGAATGGGGGGGGAAACCATTTCAATCCGCAGCAAGGCCGTCATTGACGCGCTTCCCAGGATACATCTCAACCGCATCGAACGCGCCGTCCAGCGAGCCACCACTGCTATGCTGGAGATGCAGGACCCGGCGGGTTACTGGTGGTCCGAGCTCGAGTCCAACGTCACCATCACCGCGGAGTACATCATGCTCCACCGGTTTTTGGGTCTGGACGAAGGCAAGGTGCCCCGGATGGCGGCGGATATCCTGGATAAGCAGCTCCCTAACGGCGGCTGGTCCATCTGGTATGGGGATGGCGGCGAGATCAGCACCACGGTGGAGGCCTATCTGGCTTTAAAGATAGCCGGTCTGCCCGCCGAGGACCTTCGCATGCTCAAGGCCCGGGAGTTTATCCTGGCCCGGGGCGGCGCCTTGAAGACCCGGGTCTTTACCCGCATCTTCCTGGCCCTCTTCGGCCAGGTCAGTTGGGACGGCATCCCGCTCCTGCCGGTGGAGTTCATGCTCCTGCCGCCGTGGTCCGGGCTGAGCATCTACGAATTTTCCAGTTGGACCCGGGCCACCGTAGTCCCATTAATGATCATCATGGCCAAGCGCCCGGTGCGCCCCCTGCCGCTCGAGCAGGGCGTGGCGGAACTTTTTTGCGACCCGGACGACGCCTTTGGCAAGCACCGGGTGGCCTGGAAGCTGGACGCGTCTCCCCTGGAAAACCTGTTTGTCATCCTGGACCGCGTCTTGAAGCTCTATGCTTGGCTGCCTCTTACCTGGCCCCGGAATTTCGCGGTCAAGCGGGCCGAGCGCTGGATACTGGAGCACCAGGAAGACAGCGGCGACTGGGCCGGCATTCAGCCTCCTATGGTTAACTCCCTTCTGGCCCTGCATTGCCTGGGCTACGACCCGGGGCACGACGTCATCCAGCGGGGCCTGAAGGCCCTGGAGTTCTTCACCCTGGAGCGGGACGACCGCACCTGGCTGCAATCCTGCATCTCGCCGGTGTGGGACACCGCCCTGGCCATTCGGGCCCTGGAGGCCGCGGGACTGCCCGTTGAGCATCCCGCCATGGCCGCGTCCACCTCCTGGCTGCTGGCCCAACAGATTTTCAAGCCCGGGGATTGGTGCGTCAAATGTCCCGACCTGCCGCCGGGGGGCTGGGCCTTCGAATTTGACAACAACTGGTATCCCGACGTGGACGACAGCTCCATGGTCCTGGTGGCCTTAAAGGATGGCCTGGCGGATACGGCCAGGCATCAGGCGGCCTTGCAGCGGGGCATCAATTGGTGCCTGGGCATGCAATCGAAAAACGGCGGCTTCGCCTCTTTCGATAAAGATAATACCAAGGAATGGCTCAACGCCATTCCCTTCGGGGACCTCAAAGCCCTGGTGGACCCGCCCACCGAGGACATCACCGCCCGCATCCTCGAAATGCTGGGGGCCTTCGGGCACGGCCTGGACCACCCCGCGGCCGAGCGGGCCCTGGCTTACCTGCGCCGTACCCAGCATCCTGACGGCCCCTGGTGGGGCCGCTGGGGAGTCAACTACCTCTACGGCACCTGGTCCGTGCTGGTGGCCCTGAAACGCATCGGCGAAGATATGAGCCGGCCTTATGTCCGCCGGGCGGTAGACTGGGTCAAGGCCTGCCAGAACCCCGATGGCGGTTGGGGAGAGTGCTGTGAGTCTTACCGGGACCCGGACCTCATGGGCCAGGGTCCCAGCACCGCCTCCCAGACCGCCTGGGCCCTCTTGGGCCTGATTGCCGCGGGCGAAGTCCAGAGCCCCGAGGTCAAGGGGGGAATAGATTACCTGGTCAAGACCCAAAACCCCCAGGGGCGCTGGGATGAAAAATACTTCACCGGCACCGGCTTTCCCAACCACTTCATGATCCGCTATCATCTCTACCGGGACTGCTTCCCCCTGATGGCCCTGGGGACCTACCTGAAGGCGCTCAAGGGGCCGGAAAGCAGCCGGTTGGGCTGATGGTTCAGGCAGGGTTCAGGGATATCCGGAGCGCGCCAATTTTTATGAAGGTTAATGGTTTTACCTCCGCAGGGGCACGGCGCCGCCGTGCCCCTGCCTGTTGACGGGGCTAAGTTGATGAACTATGGCAAAACCCTGGTAACGGGCGGCACCGGCTTTGTGGGCCGGGCCGTGGTCGAGGAATTGTTGGCTGCGGGCCGGGACGTCCGGGTTCTGGCCCGCAATCCCGAGCATCCGGCCCTGGCCGGCCTGGCCGTGGAGGTGGCCCCCGGCGACCTGCGGAACCCGGAAACCCTGGGCCGGGCTTTAACGGGCTGCACTCACCTCTTTCATGTGGCCGCGGACTACCGCCTCTGGGTGCCGGACCCGGAAATCATGTACGCCATCAACGTCGAGGGCACCCGGCACTTGTTCGAGGCGGCCGCGTCCCAGGGGCTGGAGCGCGTGGTCTATACCAGCACCGTGGGCACCCTGGGCAATCCCGGGGACGGCACTCCCGGCACCGAAGACACCCCGGTCGGCTTGGAAGACATGGTGGGCCACTATAAGCGCTCCAAGTTTCAGGCCGAGACCGTGGCCCTGGACTTCGCCCGCCGCGGCCTGCCGGTGGTGGTGGTCAATCCCAGCACGCCGGTGGGTCCCTGGGACTCCCGCCCCACCCCCACCGGCTTGATCATCGTGGATTTTTTGCGCCGCCGCATGCCCGCCTACCTGGAAACCGGCCTCAACCTTATCCACGTCCGGGACGTGGCCCGGGGACATCTGCTGGCGGAAGCCCGCGGCAAGATTGGGGAAAAATATATCTTAGGGCATGAAAACCTCAGCCTCTCCCAGATCTTTCAGCTCTTGGGGGACATCACCGGCCTGCCGGCGCCCAAGGTGAAACTGCCCTACTGGCCGGTCCTGGGGCTGGCCTATCTGGATGAATTTTTCGCCACCCACATCCGCCGGCGCCCGCCCCGCATGCCGGTGGCGGCCATTCGCATGGCCAAGAAATATATGTACTTTGATAACACCAAAGCGATACAATACCTAGGACTTACCCTGACGCCGGTGCGCCAGGCGCTCACTGAGGCGGTGGACTGGTTTAAGGAGCATGGGTATGTGTGAACGTGGTCGTCTGGCCTGCCCCCGGACCTGACGCCACCAGAGGAGAGAAACACCTTGCGTTTTCCGTTAGCTTTGAGTTTCGATTTAACCCGTTACCTCATCAAAATGCGCCTGCAGGGCAAGGACAAGTTCCCCCTGGTCCTGATGCTGGAGCCCACCCACCAGTGCAACCTGGCCTGTAAGGGCTGCGGCCGCATCCAGGAATATCGGGATACCCTGGGACAGTCCCTCACCCTGGAAGAGTGCCTGGGGGCGGTGGAGGAATGCGGCGCACCGGTGGTTACCATCACCGGCGGCGAACCCCTGATCTATCCCCCGGTCTTTGAGCTCTTGCAGGAGCTGGTTAATCGCGGCAAACATATTTATCTGTGCTCCAACGCCATCTTGATGGAAAAATCCCTGCCCCGGCTGCCCCGTTCGGACCACTTGACCCTGAGCCTCCATGTGGACGGCCTGGCCCCTACCCACGACCGGATTTTAGGACGGCCCGGGGTGTTCAATCTGGCCATCAAGGCCATCAAGGCCGCCAAGGCCCAGGGGTTCCGGGTCTGCACCAATACCACCATCTACCAGGAGACCGATCCCCAGGAGATCGAAATTCTCTTTTCCTACCTGGGGCATATCGGCGTGGACGGCCTGTTGGTGTCGCCGGCCTACAGCTTCGCCGGGGTCAACGATGAGCTGTTTATGAGCCGGGAGGAGATCAAGGCCAAATTCACCTACCTGACGGGCAACGGCCTCAATTTCAAGTTCTTCAGCACACCGCTGTACCTGAGCTTCCTGCGGGGGGAACGCGACTACGAATGCACCCCCTGGGCCAGCCCCACCCGCAATCCCATGGGGTGGCGATCGCCTTGCTACGAGATCGTGGACACCCATTACCCCACCTTTGCCGAGATGATGGCACAGACCCGGTGGGAAAATTACGGAGTGGGCCGGGACCCCCGCTGCGCCCAGTGCATGATGCATTCGGGGTTCGAACCCACAGTGGTCCGGGAGATGGGCGGCCTGGCGGATATCTGGACCATGCTCCGCTGGAATATTACGTGATGAGCTTAAGTACTCCGTTCGGGAGGAGGCTCGGGGAATTATAGCCCCGGCAGCGCGGCTGCCCTGCCCTCCCCCGTTGACCTAAGACGTGGAACTCCCCCAAAGCCCAGCTTCCGCTTCCCGCCTGCTGAACGGCGCCACCCTGGTGCTGGTCTGCCTGGGATTATATCTGCCGCTCTTCTGGTATCTGCCCCTGTTACGGTCTGAGGCCATGTACGCCCTGATCCCCCGGGAGATGCTGGCGGCCGGGTCCTGGCTGACCCCCACCCTCAACGGGGTCCATTACCTCGACAAACCCCACCTGATCTACTGGCTCAACCTGTTGGGCTACAAGCTCCTGGGAGTCTCGGAGTGGACCGCCCGGGTGCCCACCCTGGCCGTCACCGTAGGGGAAGTCTGGCTCACCTATCTCATCGGCCGCCGCCTGGTGGGGCAGGTAGCCGCCTGGCTGGGGGGCTTCATCCTCCTCAGCTGCATCGGCTTTTTCGTCCTGCACTTGCAGATTCTCACCGATCACCTGATCACCCTGTCCCTGTTGGCGGCGTTATATGGGCTGCTGCGCTGGCAGGAGCAGCCTCGCTTCCGCTGGACGGCCCTGTTCTTTTTGAGTCTGGTGGCCGGCTTTCTCAGTAAGGGCTTCATCGGCGTGGTCTTCCCCGGGCTGATCGGGGGCCTCTATGCCTGGCGCCTGCGTGACCGCCGTCTGCTGGGCCTGTTCTTCTCGCCCGCGGGTCTCACCCTGATGGTGGGTCTCCTGGCCGTCTGGGCCGTAGCCTCGGAGCTGGCCAATCCCGGCTATCTCAAGTTCCAGATCGTCAACGAGCAGCTCATGCGGTTTCTGGGCCGGCGGGAGCCTCCGGACGTCAACACCTTCACCATCACCGGGTTCTGGCTGTTTTTGGGCATCTGGTTGATGCCCTGGACCTTCATCCTGCCCGAAGGCCTCTACCGTTTCCGCCAGGCCTCCCACCCCGGCCGGGAAATCGGACCCGCCGGGGACCTGCTGCTGATCTGGATCGCGGTCATCCTGGTTTTCTTCACCCTGTCGTCCAGCCGCATCGAATATTATTCCTTGCCCGCCCTCCCCGCCCTGGCCCTGATCCTGGGCTGGCGGGTCAGGCGCTATCTGGACACCCCGGGAGACCGGGTCATTCCCTGGACCCTGTTGGCCCTGGGCCTGTTGGGGCTTTCCCTCCTGGTGCTGCTGCCCCTGCTGGAACGGATCTGTGTGGACAACCGCCGGGAATTCATCGGCATGTTCCAACGCGTCTGCCCTATCGCCGGGCGGGCCACCTGGTTTATTCCGGCCGCGGCCCTGGCGGGCGCGGCCGCGGCCTGGCTCCGGCGCCCCCCGCTCGCGGTGGCCGCCTATGGGGTCCTGGCGGTGGGGATCGTCTGGTTTACCTTCCAGACCATGGGGGTGCTGTCACCCTTACTCTGCGACAAAGTCCAGGCGGAATATATCCGGCAAGTGGCGGCGCCCCAGGACTTGGTGGTCATGGGGCCCATCGAAGAGTTCGAATACGGAGCCTGCCTGGAATTCTACACCGAACGCCGGATCCTGATGGTCAAACGCCACGGCCTGCCCCAGTTCCCTTATCCGGTGCCGCCGGAAACGGACTATATTATCTCCCCGGAACGCCTCCAGGAGTTATGGCAGGGCCCCCGGAAGGTCTTCCTGCTCCTGGATGACGCCACTCCTCCCGACTCCTTCCTCCAAAACGCTACGGTGGCCTTGACCCTGCCGGGCAAACGCCTGCTGGTCAATCATCCTTAGCGTCAGATCTTCCTCAATAAAATCCCATTTTACTTAATTTTGGTTGGTCCCCTATATTTTTAATTGACATAGTTAATATTTATAATTACATTTGATGTAATTCTTAGCCAAAAGAAGGGAGGAATCTGGCTATGGAACCAATAAAAGAAACCTTTGGCAAGAAAACCGTGGAAGCCTTAACTGAATTAACTTACAGGCAAATTGATTATTGGGCCACAACCGGCGTAGTTATCCCCTCAGTGCCTGCGGCTGGGAAAGGGTCTAGGCGAGAATATTCCTTTAAAGATTTGGTGGCCCTCAGAGTAGCTAAAAAACTCAAAAAAGACGGAATAAGCCTTCAAAAAATTCGCAAGGCCCTTGATTGGCTCAGAAAGCAGGATGAATTTAAAGACTTGCGACAACCACTGGCCGAACTCCGGTTTGTAACTGATGGGGAAACCCTTTTTGTTACAGACCTTGAACGGGACCGGGAAAAAATTATAGACGCTCTCAAGCAGGGCCAGCTTGTTTTTTCTGTGGCTTTGGGAAAAATCATTGAGGATTTACATGGGGAAATAAGGCGACTGGCAAGATCCAGAGAAACAAAGGTATGGGTAGGCAACCGCCCCTTTACCGTGGTGCTTACCCCGGACTTAGAAGATGGCGGTTTTACAGTACAATGCAAAGAAGAACCGGCGGCTATCTCCCACGGGGCAACTGAGCAAGAGGCCGTTGGAAATATTATTGATGCCCTGGAGTTGTGCCTTGAGCATGAAAAGGAATTACAGGCCGCTAACGCCGGAGAATCCCAGGCGATATGAGTTATACCGGGAAGCAGCTAATCCGAGCGGCAAAGAAGAGGGGATACCAAATTAAAGAAGGTGGTAAGCACACTCTGGTTTTTGACCCTATGACCGGGCGGCGTATAACCACAATCCCGAGAGGCTATATCCCCAAAGGAACCTTAAATGCTATCCTCAAGCAAATGGAGATAACTGAGGCCGAATTAAAAAAGCTACTTTAATGTTGTTTAATAACCCACAGGGATAAAGGCATAATGGTTGTAAACCTTTATTTCAAGGAGAATAAATTATGGGTGCTTTTATTAACCTTGGTGATCATAAAACACCTCATTATTTAAGGTTTATGGCGTTTATGGATGGTACAAACCCATTAAGTGGACTATCAAATGAGATAGAAGTAGAATTTAAAGCATCTAAGCCCACCTATTACTTCGTTAGAGATAGCATCTAAGTTAATATATTAATCACAATATGATAATAAATACGACAATCAACTTACGTTAATTAGGCGATATTGGTTTGGCTCTTATTATGGCGATGATGATTATTATTATTTTTTGTGTAATGCATTAAGAGAATTGAATTATGAGCCAATCTTATTTAAAAAACGAGGTAATAAAGAAAAGGGAGTGGATATTGCTTTAACAAAAGAGATGTTGATTAATTCTTTTAACCATAATTTTGATGTAGCATTACTAATTGCAACCGATGCAGATTATATCAGCTTGATTAATGAAGTCAAAAGATATGGGGTTATTCTTTTAGGGGCATTTTTCAGTCGTGGCCTATCTCCTGGCTTACATTTGTCTTTTAACCATTTTAAGATAATCGATCATTTCTGTCCGGCTAGGCCCAAGCCAGGGTTAACTGGTTATTAACATTAATATTATCCGGCACCGGGCCCGGCGGATTAAAAAGTTCCTGCAAGGAGCAGGTACGAAACAGGTTGAGCTGCAAGACACGCATGAAGTTCTGTAAAGTAACGCTCAAGTTACAGAGGAACTTGGTGTAACAGAGCAAAAGATAGACGATGAGGGC
>JALNYP010000210.1 GCA_023229795.1 Syntrophobacterales bacterium | reverse complement strand
AGCCGTTCGTCAGGAGCTGCGTCAACTGATCCAACCCGGGTTTTAGGGCCGCGGTGAAGAGAGACTTGAATATGGTGTTCGCAGACTTCATCAGGTCCTGGGTGCCGCTGCCGATGGAATCCACCAGGGAACTCAAGCCGGTGGAGATTGAGCTGGCCAGGCTGGAAATCTGGTCGCCGTAGCGGGCTTTTTGAATGTCGGTTTGTAATTTGGCTTCCCCGGCGCTCACCAAGGCAGTATATTCCGGCGTGGCGCCCCCGGCGGCCTTTAGGGCCTCAGCCTTGGTGCGAGCCCAATCCAGCACCAATTTTTGCACCGCGGCTTCCTGCTCCTGGATGGGGCCCCAGACATTCCCCAGCTTCAAATCCTCGGTTTGTTCTTTAATCTTCTTGGTGGCCTCAAATTGCCGTTTCAGCTTATCGGTGACCTTCTTCTCACCCTCCAGTTTTGCCTGAGCCGCTTCCGTATCCAGCTTGGACAGTGCCTTGCGGTTCTCGGCTTCAAATTTTTGACGGGCGATACTTTTTGCTTCATCACTTAATTTTGTATCAGCTTCCACCTCAGTGAGAGATTCTTGGAAGGCTTTTTCCTGGGCATCCTTTTTATGAGCAATCATGGCCAGGGCGCCGGTGGTTTCCTGCTGTTGCAGGTCCTGAAGGCGCTGGTAATAGGTCTGCCCGTCAATCAGGCCCTCGGCGAGGTCCTTTTCCAGTTCGGCACGTTTCTTGTCATTGGTGGTTTTGAGCAGGTCAAGGGAGTTTTGGGCATCCTGCAGATCGGCTTCGCGTTTGGTCTTGTACATAGCCAAAAGAGGGGCCAAGAGATTGTCGGTGGTTTCCTTGGCGCCCCCGCCGCCACGGGTATGGATACGCCCTGCTCCATCAACCGGTGGCGGCTCCGGATCTGGGAAGCGGCCATAAGACCCTTCACCATCAAAGCGGGGTAACCGTCGATCAGCCGGTAAAGGTCATGTCCCTGGCTCGCCAACTCCGAGAGGGCGACGGTTATCGCTAAGGGGTGGCTTCCGGCCCGATCAGGACTCCCATCTGGCTCATGATCAGGCCGAAGGCGTTTTTTAGGTGGTCAACGTTCATCCTCAGGACCTTGACCGCCAGTTGCATCCCCAGGCCCAGGTCAAGCTCCTCGGCCTGCTCCCGGTCAATCCTCAGGGTGATGGCCAGGAACTCCGGGAGCTGGGGCAGGATAACCTGGATGATATCCTTGGCTGCCGCCAGACCCTGGCTTTCAAACAGCTCCCCCAGGTTGTCCAGGGTGACGCCCTGGGTTTTAAACTCCTGCACCAGGGCGTCCAGGATGGGCATCACCAGGAGAAGCTGTTTGATAGTCCAGGGCTTGACGGTGAAGCCGTTTATCTGCTCTTCAGCCAGGTAGCTCGATAGAACCTGACTGTCGGTAATCTGCTCGGGCATCACTTACTCCTCAGGTGACGTTTTCATAGCTCACGTAATGACCCAAAGGCGCCTCCGGGTTGTTAGCGGTGTCGTCCAGGGCCTCCAGAGTCATGGGGACCTCCAGCCACTTCTTGTCGTCCAGGCCGATACCCCCATTGGGCTTGAGGATGCACTTGGGGATGATCACATCGAAGCGAATCCCCCGGCCAGAGTCTGGGTGCACCTCCAGGCGGGCCGACCCTTCGATAAAACTCGAGCCGGCAATGGGGAACCGTGCAGACCCCCAGGTCGTGAAGGTGAAGCTCACCTTCACCTCTTCGCCGTCCACCAGCATGCCCGTGGCCAACCGGCCGATCCGGCCCGGGAGCCTGCCGTCCTCAGCCGCAAGGCCGGCGTCCAGCACATAGTCGGTGTTCTGGACCAGGTTCTGCCGGAAACAGTTCACCGTAGCGGGGGTGGCCACCGCGGTGGCTTTCGCCCTGATCCAGTAGAGACTGTGGCCGTTCACCGTGGTCTTGGCCCAGTCTACCGGTGGCGTGAAAGTTATGGCGCCGTCGGCATTGAGGCCTACCCCGGCGCCTGAGACGCTCAGCGTCTTCCACTCGTCCCCGTCCCAGTATCCCCAGGCCAGGCCGGTGTAGGAGCCAGTCACCGCCAGATTGGCATAGACCTCCTTGAATTGGGTGGCCTTCCCCAGGTAGAGAAAGTCATTGGCGTCGGTCATGGCATCGAAGGGGGTCCCCGCTTCGGTGTCTGCTTCCGCCGAGTGGTCCACGAAGGCTGCGCCGTTGTAGAGGAAGACCTTGTCCAGGAACTGCCGCACCGTGACGCTGGACAGGCCATAATACTGGCCCACCGATTGGAGCAGCGTCCCGGCGAGGGCAAGTTTCAAGTCAACCGTGTAAGCGGCGCCGGGGGTCAGGTTCTCCACGTCCCCGCCCTTGAAGTAATACTTGAGGTTCTCGATCACCGGCTCATCGAACTTGAACTTGATCGTCAGCTTCTCTTCCAGGACGATGACCCTGTCCTTCAGGCGCTTGCCGGAGCGGTTGCTGAAGTGCTCCAGCTCCTCGGTGCCGGTTTCCAGATCCAGTTCCGTGATATTGCCCAGGTCCCGCTCCCCGGTCCCGGCATCGAAATAGAGCTTGACGCCCCCTGGGACGGTGTAGTTTTCAACACTGGCAGGTACTGGCATGGGTTACCCCTTCCTAATAGGTGGTGC
>JALNYP010000209.1 GCA_023229795.1 Syntrophobacterales bacterium | reverse complement strand
TCTCAGCGGGGAAGAAGACAACGACCGAGTGACGAAGGACGCGACCACCGGTTTGATCCAGGTGAGCGGCAAGAACGCCTCGGTTTCGGCCCGGGTGGTCAAGGACCACACCACCCACCCGGTGGACATGGTGGCCGACATTTTAGCCGAAGTCGGTCTTAACCAGGCCATCCATCAGGATTCCTTTGCCCTGGCCAAGAGCCTCACCCCCGAATACGCCATTGGAATAAGTTTTGAGAACTTCACTGCGGCCCAGGCCATCCGGGAGATTGTCAAGCGCTGCCTCTACGATCTCTGGATCGATTTCGGGGAGATCAAGATCAGGGCGTATTTGGGGGAAGATTAATGCCGGTTTGCGATCAAAAGGCGATTTTAGGCCGTCGCAGCTGCAGCAATTTTCCAGGATTTTCCCAAGGCTGATTTTAAGTCCCCCTTTTCTAAAGGGGTATTTAGAGGGATTATCAACGGCTTATTCATAATCCCCCCTGACCCCCCCCTTAAAAAAGGGGGGAATTAACCGCCATCCGAATAAAAGGAATCACCATGGGACGCATTCAATGGACCCGGGCCTCACAGTTTAATTGGGTCTTCGACAATATGGGCGGGACTCTGCTCCAGGAGGCGGTGGCCGGCAACTGGCAACAGGCCGTGGCCACGGTTGCCGAGGAGGGCCGCGTGGCGATCACCGTCCCGAACCCCGGTGGTGGCCAGGTCTGCTGGGTTCGGGGGGTATGGCCGGCGGACACCAGTTTCCCCTGGGAAGGTTTTTGGGCCGAGCCCATGGGCGGGGATCTCACCAACTATTACCCGGGCGGGTCCTTTGCCAATGAGGGAGACCTCACCACCATCACCCTGGGGACGGCACTGCCGGCCGGAACCGTGGTGCAGCTCTACTATATTTATTACACCGGGGAGCAGGCTTACAAGTATGAACCGCTGAACAATTATCCCTGCATCCGCCGGGCCTGCCGGGCCCGGGACGATTACACCTATGATTTTGCGGTGGACCGGATGCTGGACCTGATGGTCTTGCTGCACCTGGCGGGGCGGGAGCGGGGCCGGGACTACGGCCCGTTGATCCGGTTCCTCTGGGATGCCTTCCAGAAGCGGGAGGAGTCTCGTACTTCGCCCCTGATGCATGACGACTTTGAGCGCCAGCAGTGGGACCGGGGGGCGCACCTGCTCTATCGGGGCGCCACCGGTGGGGAGACGGCTTTTCAGGCCTTCCAAAACGAGCTGGCCGCGGGCATGAGCGGCCGGGCGCTTCACGTCAAGGCGGCGCTGCCCACCACCTGGGATGCGGCCTGGTTCGGCTACGGGCTGGACTGGTCCCTGGCCGCGGACCCCTTTAAGGCCATGGACCGTCTCACCTTCACCTTGCAAGGGGTCGGCAGCGTCAGCCGCCTGCACAACCTCACCAAGATCGGCAGCGGCAGCGCCACCCTCTTGCTCCTGGGGGACTACGTCAAGCAGGAGAAGCGGCGGTTTGTGGTGGAGGTGGAGACTACGGGAGAGGTGGGGGCGGCCACCTTCCGCTGGTCCAAAGACGGCGGGTTCACCTGGGAAGCCGCGGGCCTTACGAGCGGGGACCGGCAGCACCCGTTGACCCTGGAGGACGACCTGGCCGTGGCTTGGGAGGGAGGCTCCGGCACCGACCTGGTGGCGGGGGATTTCTGGATGTTTTGGGGCGGCGAGCCCGCCATTCACCCCCGGCGCCTCCTGGTGACGCTGAACGACTCCAGCCAGGATGATGCGGACCCCTGGGGTTCCGAACATACGTATGTCCACGTCATTCCGGACCGCTTTGCCGAGGCCACCGCCTTTGACCTGCCGTTTGGCCAGTTCTGGCGCCGGGACAACCTCATCGATGACGGCGACCGGGCCCAGGCCATGTGGGGCTACTGGTACTCCGCCAGCCAGCCAGGCGGCAGCGATATCACCATCGGCACCCGGGAAGAGACCGAAATTCTCTTGGGGGAGACCTTTTATACCCAGCGGCACATCACCTGGGACCTGTCCCCTTATGTCACCGCCTTCGGGGTCTGGGCCGGGATCGATACGGCGCGTTCCAACTCCGCCGGTCATGTCAACGTCAACTTTCTTATTAAACCGATGGTGGCCGGGACCGGTTCGCTCAGCCTGCGGGTCAAAGTCAAAGACGCCCAGGGCAGCTATTTCTACCGGGATGAGACGGTCCAGGTCAACACCTGGCAGCGGCTGACCGTAACCCTGGGGGAGATGACGCTGGAATCGGGAGCGTACCCCCTCACCCATCCCCTCCAGGTGGTGGATGTGGGCTGCCCGACTTCTCCCCCCAGCAACGGGGCGTTTTATCTCACCGACCTCAAGTTCGATGAGCACGAAACCTTTGCCGCGGCCGACCGCCTCCGGGTAGTGGAATTCAAGATGGAGCAGCAGGGCCTGACCGAGCACGAGTGGTGGCTGGACGAAGTGGCCCTGAACCTTACGGCTGCGGACCCCTATCCTTATGCGCCCCGGCTGGCCATTTCCCTGACCCCTTATGGCCAGAACCCCTGGCGGGGTCCCACCCCGGTGCATTACGCCCAACCCCTGGCGCCTTACCTGGTGGGGGCCATGGACCTCAGCCAGACCTATCTGCAGCTGCACCGCGACGCCCAGGAGGAA
>JALNYP010000208.1 GCA_023229795.1 Syntrophobacterales bacterium | reverse complement strand
TTAATGAGGTTGTGGTAGTCCTGGTCCACGCCCATGTGGGTGCGGTGCATCAGTTCCACCACTTCGATGTCGACGCCCCGGGGTACCACCCCGTATTTGCGCCAGATCTCCTGGCGTTTCTTGGGGGCGCGGCGGACGTAGTTGATCTCGCCCTCCTGCTGGCCGAACTCCGCCAGCACCTTGGGGCCCAGCTCTATGGCGATGTCGGCGGCCGGGCGGGATTTGGCGTCGTCGCCTTCACCCTCGGTGATGGCCACATCCCAATCCCGGGCTACCTGGCGCAGTTTGGCCACGTCCTTGATCTTGTAGCCCTGGGTCCGGCCGTTGGCCACTTCGATGAACAGCTTGGCTACGCCCCGGGCGTGGTCGCTGTGGGCCGCGGTGCCGGCAGCCACCATGCGGGCAAAGTTCCGGGCCACGATGGTCTCGGCGGTGGCGCCGCACAGGCCCATGCGCTGCTTCTTCTCTTCGCCGGTCTCGCCTTCCTTCTTCTTGGGGGGCGGCACCCGACAGGGACCCTGGGCGCAGATGCGGCAGCAGGCACCTTCAACGCCGATGGGGCAGGGCTTCATAGCCTTGGCCCGATCCCAAATGGTCTCAACGCCTTCGGCCTGGGCCTTCTTGATCAACTCCTGGGCCGCAGGGTCCATGGATAGTTTTTCTAACTCTAAATCAGCCATAGTTATGCCTCCTTAACCTGATCCATTACGGAACTGTGTAGTTATATACAGATTAGCATCTATACATGATCATGGCAAGATAAAATGGTTTTCGGCGACGAAAAAAATCTGCTCAGTCACTCCTGAGCGTTAGGCTCACTTCAATCTGGGCTCAAAAAGGTAATTTCCCTTTGTAGGGTGCTTCTTACGCACCATGAATGGCGCGTGAGACGCGCCCTACGAATTTTATTGGCTTGGAAACCATTCTCCGGACCTCAATATTTTTCTGAGAGCAACCTGGTATCACGCCAAGACTATGAAATGCCGAGATAATATAGATGGTGGGCCATGTGCACCCTACATTGCTCTCTTCGGGATCATGGCAAGATAAAATGGGCTATGGCGAGGAAAAGAATGGGCTCAGGGTTGGGGCAGGCGCAGCACCCGGAAGCCGATATAGCCATCGGCATACTGGGGCGGGGCGGACTGGCGGGCGGCGGGGCGCAGGTCACGGGGGCCAGCGATCCAGGAGCCGCCCTTGAGGAGGCGTAAGACCCCGGGCTTAAACGGGCCGCCGGTGGGCAGGGGCACGTAGCGGTCCTGGCACCACTCCGAGACGTTGCCGGCCATATCAAAGAGGCCGAAGCCATTGGCGGGAAACGAGCCTACCGGGGCGGTGAAGGAAAACCCCGTGGCTCCGGGGAGAGAGGTGCGGAAATTGGCCCGGAAGACGCCGCCGGCATCCGGGGCCTGGTCCCCCCAGGGGTAGGGCTGGGCCACCAGGCCCCCTCGGGCCGCGGCTTCCCACTGGTTTTCGGTGGGGAGTTCATGGGGCACGCCGGTAACTTTGGTCAACCACCGGCAGAAGGCGGCGGCATCGTTCCAGGTGACCCCCACCACCGGCTGGTTGGGACCATTGAGGTTTTGGTCCCCCCAGTAGAGGGGCTTTTTATGCCCGGTGGCCTTAAGAAACCGGGCGTATTGGGCATTGGTGATTTCGGTGGCGCTGATATGAAAGGGCTTGAGGTTGACCTTGTGGGAGGCGGCCTCGTCGGCGTAGCGCCCGGTCTCGTTGGGCGGCGACCCCACGAAGTACCAGCCGCCGGGGATGAGCCGAAAGCGGATGGACTGGGCCTCCAGGGTTTCCTGGGCCAGGAGAGGCGTGGCAAGGAATAAAAAAAATAGGAGCCAAAAAAGAATTCGAGCTTTTTGCAAGTGCATATTCATCTTAATCAGATTGTATTCCATCTTCACAGCGATTCGTTAGGTGCATATTACCTTAGGTACATAGATATACCCATTCGTCACAGAACCGAAAACCGTTGAATGACAGCCAATAAGAAAAAGTCCAGCAATATAGGCACAGATTATGGAATCCAGCGCATCTTCATTTTGTTTAAGCGCCGTTCCGCATAACGAATTAATGTGATCATGTTTTAATAAAACCATAGATTCCTTAGATAATGTTAATTTAAGAACTGGTGATTGTTCGAGCAATATTATGTAATCAGAAAGTATGCATTGACCTGCTTTCCGTTCGATAACGGTCCTCTCTTATATTTAAGGCGATAGCCGAGAGAAAAAATTTCTATTAATGCAGGATGTGGGTAACATTCAACTTGGAATTTACCCTTGCAATTAAGGTGCTTAAAATCATAATCAATTAATTTTTTGCTTAAGCTTGTGCTATCAGGATTAGGGTACAACGTTAGATTAGTGGTGTGACAAGAGGCGCCTCGACCGCCATATTCTTTACTTAGACGTTTCTCGCAATCACGTTGGCCGGTAATATTCTTTACAACGAGTGGTGCATCGATTGCGATTCCTATGGTTGCCTTTGTAATAATCTTAACGTCGAAAACTTCGTGCCAATTGGTAATATTAGAATAAACTTTAGTAATGTGAATAGCACGCTCACCAGAAATCTGAGCAACTGAAACCGCTGTGGTATTTTTGCCTCCTCGCCAAGCTAATCAATTCCAAGGAT
>JALNYP010000207.1 GCA_023229795.1 Syntrophobacterales bacterium | reverse complement strand
TAACGGCAACAGAAGCCGATGAGTTTGGGAGACCATGCAGTGGTCATAATTTCTCCTTTTCTCAACCCCCGGCCAGAGCCGTTTCCTGGGCGATGATCTGAGTGTCAGTGAAGTTCTTCAACTGAATGGCCTTGGCCGGGCACTCCGAGACGCAGACGCCGCAACCCTGGCACTTGGCCGGGTCGATGTAGGCCGCGTCCACGGTGTAGTCGATGACCGGGACGTTGAAGGGGCAGGTCCGCACGCAGGTGAGGCACACGGCGCATTTGTCCTGCTCCACCACGGCCACGATGCCGCCCACTTCCACGGTGTTCTTGGCCAGGAAGGTGGCAGCCCGGCCCGCCGCGGCCTTGGCCTGGGCGATGGACTCGTCGATGGGCTTGGGATAATGGGCCAGGCCCGCCAGGAAGAGGCCGTCCGAGGGCAGGTCCACCGGGCGCAGCTTGGCGTGGGCCTCGTTCAAGAAGCCTTCGGCGTTCCGGGGCACCTTGAAGATTTCCCCGAGTTTCTCCACGGAGTTGGGCAGCAATGCACTGGCCAGGGTCAGGAGGTCGGGCGCCAGGATCACCGGCCGATTCAGGATGGGATCGGTGATAGTCAACTGGAGCTTGCCGTCGGCGGTCTGTTCCACCTGGGGCTTGCCCTCCAGATCATAGCGAATGAAGATCACCCCCAGTTCCCGGGCCTCTTTATAGAGCAGTTCCTTTTCCCCGTAGGTCCGCATATCCCGATAGAGGATAAAGACATCCATATCGGGTTTGAGCCTTTTGAGTTCGATGGCGGACTCCACCGAATGGGTGCAGCAGAGCCGGCTGCAATATGGCCGCTCCGGTTCCCGGGAGCCGACGCACTGGATGAAGACTGCCTGCTGGGCGCCGGTCACCTTGGCGTCTTTGGCGGCGATGAGCTTATCGATCTCAAAGGGCGTCAAGACGTTGGGGTTCTGGCCGTAGAGGTACTCCTCCGGCTTGTATGGCTGACCGCCCGTGGCCATGATGGTGACGCCGTGGTCCAATTGGCGCTCGCCCTTGGGGGTCTGGATCATGGAGGCGAAGTTGCCGATGAAGCCGCTGGTGGCCTTGACGGTGGAGTTGAACAGCAGCTCGATATTGGGGTGAGCCTCCACCTTCTTGATCAGTTCTTCCAGGTAGCCCCGGTAATTGTAGCCCCGGGAACTGACCACCAGGTTCCAGGCCTGGCCGCCCAGTTTGTCGCCCTGTTCCACCAGGTAGACCTGAAAGCCCATGTCGGCGACGGACCGGGCCGCTTCCATGCCGGCGACGCCGCCGCCGATGACCAGGGCAGCTTTGGTGACCGGGAAGGCCTGCTTGTGCAGGGGTTCCAATTGCCTCACCCGGGCCACCGCGCCCCGGATCAGATCCTTGGCCTTTTCCAGGGCCTTTTCCGGTTCTTGCATGTGCACCCAGGAGTCCTGGTCGCGGATGTTGGCCATATCAAAGAGATAGGGGTTGAGGCCCACCTGCTGGATGGTCTCCTGGAACATGGCCATGTGGGTCCGGGGGCTGCAGGAGGCCACCACCACCCGGTTGAGCTTGTTTTCCGTGATAGCAGCCAGGATCTTGTCCTGGGTGTCGGCGGAACAGGTGAACAGGTTCTGGTCGGCCAGGACCACCCCCGGCAGGGTGGCGACATATTCGGTGAGGGCCGGGATGTTGATGACCCCGCCGATGTTGATGCCGCAGTTGCAGACAAAGACGCCCACCCGGGGTTCCTGGCCCTCCACGTCGATCTCCGGGGGCAATTCCCGTTTCTTGACGGCCGTTCCCCGGGCTTCATGCAAAAGTTCCCCGGCAGCGGCGGAGGCGGCAGAGGCCTCCATGACCGATTGCGGAATGTCTTTGGGCCCCTGGAACACGCCGCAGACATAAACTCCGGCTTGGCTGGTGTTCACCGGCGTAAAGGGCGAGGTGTCGGCGAACCGGGTCTCGGGTTTGACGTCGATACCCATGGTTTTCGCTATCTTTAAGGCATCCACGGAAGCTTCCAGGCCCACGGAGAGGACGACCATGTCGAAGACTTCGGTCTTCAACTCGCCGGCTTCCGAGAGATAGCGGATGGCCACGTCATCGCCGCCCGGCACCGCATCAATGGTGTGGACCCGGGAGCGCAGGAAGCGGACGCCGTGTTCGTCCCGGGCCCGCCAGTAATACTTCTCGAAGTCCTTGCCATGGGTCCGCATGTCCATGAAGAAAATGGACGCGTCCAGCGTATAGTCTTTGCAATGCTCCTTGGCGATGACCGCCTGCTTGATGGCGTACATGCAGCAGACCGCGGAGCAGTAGCTATTGTCGCAGTGGTTCAGATCCCGGGAGCCCACGCACTGGAGCCAGGCGATCTTCAGGGGCTCCTTGTGGTCCGAGGGGCGCACCAGGTGGCCGGCAAAGGGCCCGGAGGCGCTCAAGATGCGCTCGAACTCCAGGCTGGTCACCACGTTGGGATAATGGGCATAATGATAGGAATCGTACTTCTTGGGATCGAAGGTCGTAAAGCCCGGCGCCAGGATGACCGCGCCCACCTCCAACTCCAGCTTTTCCGGTCCCAAATCGTGGGCCACGGCCTTGGCCTGACAGGCCTGGGCGCACTGCATGCACTCGGAGCAAATGCCGCAATTGATGCAACGGGCCGCTTCTTCG
>JALNYP010000082.1 GCA_023229795.1 Syntrophobacterales bacterium | reverse complement strand
TGTTACTTCACCTAAGATAACACTTTCCGAGTTAAAACGTGATTGAAAAATTACCCTTTATTAAATTATTTCAGCCAGATATCCTTTCTGGATGAGAACCAGCTAAGCTCTCCGATTTGTTCTCCGGCTGCAAAGACGGCAACGGCCTCCCCAGAGGGCGAAGGGTATTGGCGCGCCGTTCCCGAACCGCGGCCCGGGGAGTTAACTTTTGGGCCGCGGCCGGTGTCAAAGAATCAATCAGTATGCGCTCGGATCCGGGCCGGGTGGCCTGGCGCCTTCTCTGTCCTTGGCTCTCCATCAGGTGGGGCAAAGATTTCGCCTTGGTTGCCGGGGATAAACCCGAATTTTCCGACCGGCAGGTCCTTTATCGGGGCCGGGTCGAAAATTTCTCCGAAGCACTGGGGAAATGAGAAAAAATCTGCTATAATACTTAAATTTAACGATATATTGATAGAAAAGAGATTTTTTTGTCAAAAAATGCGTTCGAATATGGTAGGATACATTCGATGCATTAATTGATGGGGGGAGTTTGTCTGGGGAGGCATACAAATCCCATTGACATTTTCTCAAGATAGCAATAAAAAGGTGTAAACCTACCGGAGGGGGAGGGGGTAGAATCCTTTTATGACACTTAGAAACCGCTGCCAACCTTTTGCTCTTATGGTCCAAGACGCCAGGGAACAAGGGTTTTACCCTTACTTCCGGCCCATAGACCGTTCTTGGGGCACAGAAGTGGAGGTGTCGGGCCGACGTCTGATCATGATTGGGTCCAATGACTACCTGGGATTTACACATGATCCCAGAGTAATGGAGGCCTGTGCCGAGGCTGCACGTCGGTGGGGCAGTGGCCCCGGGGGATCCCGATTTCTGTGCGGCAACTTAACCTTACACGAGACCCTGGAGGATCGTTTAGCCGCCTTCGTGGGCAAGAAAAAAGCGGTAGTCCACGCCACCGGGTTTACCACCAATTTGGGGGCCATTGCCTGCCTGCTGACCCCCCAAGATATCATCGTCTGTGATCGGGAAAACCATGCCAGCATCTTTGAGGGGTGCCAGGCCTCACGCGCCCGGCTGATCCCCTTTGCTCACAATGATGCGGCGGCCGCCGCCCGCAAGCTGGCGGCAGCCCGGCAGAAGAACAGCAATGGCTGTCTATTCCTGGTCACCGAAGGGGTGTTCAGCATGTCAGGTGATCTGGCGCCCCTGGATGAACTGGTGGCCTTGAAAAAAAGCCATCCGGATTTGCTGGTCTATCTGGATGATGCCCACGGGTTAGGAGTGATGGGTCGGGGGGGACGGGGAACGGCCGATCATTTCGGGCTCACTTCAGGGGTCGATTTTATCATGGGCACCTTCAGCAAGGCCCTGGCGTCCATCGGAGGCTTCATCGCCGCCGACGACGACGCCGTGCTGGAGTATTTGCGGCACCATTCTAAGCCGCTCATCTTTTCCGCGGCCCTGCCAGCCAGTAATACCGCCACGGTATTGGCCTGTCTGGATATCCTGGATAAAGACCCGGACCGGGTAACCCGCCTCTGGGACATCACCCGGCATGTGCATGCCGGCTACCGGGAGATCGGCCTGATTACCAAGAATTCCAAATCCCCCATTATCCCCATTTACATCGGGGCGGAAGAAAAAGCGGCCCTGTTCGCCCGTGATATGTTCGAACACGGCGTATTTGCTCTGCCCGCCATCTATCCCGCGGTCCCCAGGGGTCAAGCGGTTATCCGCACCGCTTACATGAGCACTCATAAGGAAAGCCAGATCAGTTATGTCCTGGAAGTGCTGGAGAAGCTGGCCAAGAAACACCGGATTCGGGCCTGTGACTTCACACAACCCGAGTCTTTCCTGGAGGAGAGCGGGTTTTCTGCCACCTACCCTGATGCCAACGGTAGCACCGTCAGCATGCTGGGTGAGTGATGTCATGATGTTGTCGGAGGATGCCCAGTGAGGCTCAATGACCTCATGCGCATAAGTGTGCGTCAGGTGATTCGCCATCGCCGCCGCTATATGGGGGTGGTGTTGGCTATTGCTTTGGGCGTGGCCGGATTCCTTAATATCGTCACGATGAGCCGTGAGGTTAAGAAAAACTTTAACGAGAACCTTGACTTGATCGGCGGAGTCACCATCTTACGGATTTCTTTTGATAATAGCCGGTCTTACCGGCCGCAATGGTTCCGGGACCAAACCCTGGCCGCCCTTAGACATCTCGACGGGGTTAAAGACTTAACCCTGACTTTCGTCAAGCATACCCAGAGCGAATGGCATGGCCAGCGCTTCGGCTTCACCACCATCGCGGTGGATGGATCTTTTTGGAACGTGCGCAGTTTCTGGCCGCTGACCGGGACGTTGTTCGGTCATGCCGCCGTGACCGAGCGCAAACGAGATTGCGTCTTAGGCGCCGAACTGGCCAAAAAAATTTTCGGCGACACCCAGGTCCAGGGGAAAAGCCTGGAGATTAACCACGAGATCTACGAGATTTCGGGAGTCTTGGGCGGAGTTACCGATAGTACTTTGGCAAACGCTGCTATCCTTCCGTTGACCACTGCCGAGGATCGACTGGGAGGTGTGGTGCTGGCCGACAAAATCTATTTGCGCTGTACCACCTGGGATGATGTCGGTAAAGTCGCGGCTGCCATCCCCGGAGTCGTGAAAAGCACCCAATCGCCTGAGGAACTGAATGTCGAGGTTTCCTGGGAAGCCCTGAAGCGGGTCCAACAACTGGCTTGGTGGATCGAGTTCCTGATCTATCTGGCGACTACCGCCACCTTCCTCTTGGGCGGCGTCGGCATCTGGAACGTGATGATGGCCGCGGTAACCTCCCGCACCCGGGAAATCGGGTTAAAAAAGGCCATGGGTGCCGAAGACCGGGATATCCTGGCCCAATTCCTCTCCGAAGCCCTCTGTCTGAGTGGCGGCGCGGCCCTCCTGGGCGGCGGATTGGGCCGGATTATGATGGAAATCATGAGCCGCATGATCGGCAGTCGGCCCCCGGAAGAGCTCTTTTTCTTCGGTTTAAGCATGGCCTTCCTGTTCGCGGTCCTGATTGGGGTGCTTGCCGGCCTCTACCCCTCCATCCGGGCCAGTCGCATGGAAGTGGTCACCGCTATCCGCTATGAATAATCTTGCTGCTTCTACGCCGGGCATTGGCGCCTTGGTCCAAGTCATTGATATGACCAAAACCTACAACAATGGCCTGGAACTGATCTATGTGCTGCGCAACGTCAATCTGAACATTTATCCCGGGGAAATCGTAGCGGTGATGGGCCCCTCGGGGTCCGGAAAGTCAACGTTTCTCTTTATCCTCGGCATCTTTCTGCATCCCACCAGCGGTTCCTATATTCTGGGAGGGCAAGATGTGCTCTGCCTGGATCGCACCGGCCAGGCGGAATTCCGCCGTAATCGCGTCGGGTTTGTCTTCCAAAGCTGCGATCTCCTGGAAAACTCCACCGTTTATGAAAACCTGGAGTTCCCCCTGATCTATGCCGGAATCGACCGGGCCGACCGACCGGCGCGTATTACTGCCGCCCTGGAACGCGTTAACCTGGAACACCGGATCCACCATTCCTCCAACCGCCTTTCCGGGGGGGAGCGTCAACGGGTTGCCGTGGCCCGGGCCTTGGTTAACCAACCCCAAGTCATTCTCGCCGATGAACCCACGGGTCAGCTCGACCGGAGCCATGGCCACCTGGTCATGGACCACTTTGCGGAAATCGTCAGCGACGGCAAGACTGCCATCGTGGTGGTCACCCATGACCCCGAGATGGCGGCCAGATGCACCCGAATCTGTTCGTTGCGGGATGGCGTCCTTTACGAGCAATGACCAGAAATTTCCCGAAACTCCAATCCCCCCTGGATATGTGGGCAGGTGCGGGGCCGCGCTCAATGATTGCCGTGGCTGAGCCCATTAAAACGGTACGGGGTCTTCGCGTTAGGTTGCCCCGGGTTTCCCTTGCCATTGCCTTCCTGACCATCCTCTTGCTGATCGTGGCGTCTGTGACGATCCCGTGGGGTCGACCGGCCCAGGGAGCCGAAACAAGACCGGTATCCCTCCCTGAGACCCCGCTGACCTTTGAAGAAAGCGTCAAAATAGCCATAAACCAGTCTCCTTATCTCACCAAAAGTTCTTTGGAAATTGATATCCGGAAGATGGACGAAAACGACAGCAGATACGGTATGGTCCCTCCCTTGACCTTTCGCACCGTTTATTATGTCAACCGTCCCAACGATCCGAATCTCAGCCCTCAACCTTATAGTTTGAGTTTTTCCACGGATCCGTATAACCCCTTGGGCGCGTACTTCAGCCTCCAGGCCCAAAAGTTGGCAACCAAAGGAGCTATATATAAGCACCTTCTAACTATTTCTGAGGGTCTGAAAAACCTGGGTCAGATCTACCTGGATCTGGCCGCCTTAAAAAAAGTGGCTGTATATCAGAAAGATTTGGTGAAGGAGTCCCAGGAGAAGCTCACCTATATGGAGAATCGCCTCAGTATCGGCACGGCTACTTCCCTGGATGTCAAGGTGGCCCAACAGGAACTGGAGTTGGCCAAGGGGGAGCTCAAGACCATCGACTTGGCCACGAAGCGAAATTTAAACGCTTTGAGGGGTTTCCTGGGCTTGCCGCCCTCCCAACAGGTTAACCCGGATTTACGGGATGCCGATCGTCAGGTATTGGGCAGTTTCACTCCGGACTCCGCCAGCCTCGAACAATCCAAGAACCGTTCTTATGAGATCAAAATCTTCGAGGTGGAAAAAAAGCTCCAGAAATATAATATTTCTTTGGCTATCGCCAAGGTCTTTCCCTCCCTCCTCTTTAACACCCAGACACCCGATCCCTTGAGTGCAACCAACGGCAGGGGGCTTTACGTCGGGGTCGGTCTCGAAATTCCAGTATGGGATGGGTTCAAACGGATTCGCAACGTTTCCCGACAAAAAACCGCGTTAAGACAGCTTGAAGCCCAGAAAGATGAAAAAGAAAGCAGTCTAGAAAATAAATGGAACGGGATCCTGGGGGAAATTCAGGATGCAGAGATGGCCCTGAAACTTGCCAAATCCCGGGAGGAACTGGCCCGGCTCAAGAGTCAACAGAATGAAGTCCGATACCAATCCGGAGAGCTACAACTCCCTGTCGTTTTGGATGGCCGCAAGGAGGTTCTGACAGCCCAAAAGGACGCGGCCCGCAATAATGCCATTTATGGTAAGATGGTTTTGAAGCTTCGTGAGGCTTCGGGAGACCTGGGTAATACCTATGTTCATGCAAGTTCTTTTGAGGAATAGGTGGGCAGCCTTGAGGGTCTGGATTCTAGTAATTGTTCTGGGGTTGAGTCTCGCCGGGGCAGGATACGCGGCGGAAGCTCAGGGGCCCCAGGGCGCACCCCCCCCTCCCGCACCGAATTCCGACATCATTTTCACGGGCAAACTGACCTGCTCCCTGAAGCGCCGGGTTGATATACCCTTTAAAGGGTTCATCACTTCCCTGCGGGTCAGCTCCGGTCAACGGGTGGCAGCGGGAGACATCCTGGCGACCTATCAGCTTGCTCCGGAAGCGAGGCTGGCGATCAGCCAGCGCCTCTCACCGCCACAACTTGCCGATATGGAAGTGAAGCTGGCCGAAACCGAGCGGAGTATGGTGCCCCTGGCTAACAAAGAACGAGAGCTCTCCCAACTAGTTCCCAAAAAGTTGGCCCCTGCCCAGACCCTGGTCGAAGCCAAAAAGCAACTATCATTGGTACAAAACGAGAAAACAGCGCTCCAGAATCGGCTGCAGACAGACCGTCAACTGGCTCAACAAGACCAGGAGGTCCTGAATAACTTGCTGGGCAGTACCATCAAATCCGGAAAGGTCCCTCGGGAGGTAGCCTTGAAGGCCCCCATCAGCGGTTATGTTATCTGGGTCAATCCGGAGATGCGGGTGAACGCCGAACTTTCCCCCAGTCCCGTCTTTCAGGTGGGCGTGATGGACCCTATGCTGCTACGGGCCCAGGCTTTCGAAATCGAAGCATTGCAGATCAAAATCGGCGATCAAGCTGAGGTCACCCTGGACTCCTTGCCGGGGCAGAAATTCCAGGGCCGGGTAAGCCGCGTCTCCTGGTCCGCGGCCACCACTGGCGTGGATCAGCCTTCCTACTATGAGGTCGAATTACAGATCCCCAACCCCGACCTGGCCTTGAAAGAAGGCTTGAAGGCCCGCATAGTTCTGCACAAGTCCAAGTAAATAGAGGTATTTTGATGAAATTGGCCGGGGAGATCACGGTTTTTCCCGTTCAGGATGACGCGTCCCTATGGGAATTTCTCCGCCTGCCCTGGCGTCTCTATCAGGGAGATCCTTATTGGGTGCCCCCTCTCCTCTCCCAACAGCGTGATTTTTTGGACCCCAAGCGCGGCCCCTTCTTTGAGATCGGCGAGGCCCGGTATTTTCTCGCCTACCGCGCTGGTCAACCTGTCGGTCGCCTGTCCGCCCACATCAATCGGCTCCATGACGCCTATCACGGCCCGGAAACCGGCTTCTTCGGGTTCTTCGAGTCCATCCAGGACCAGGAGGTGGCCGCGGCCCTGTTTGAGGCCGCCGGAGATTGGCTGCGGCGTCGAGGCAAAACCCGCCTGGTCGGCCCCTTGAATTTCTGCATCTACGATGAGATGGGCCTGCTGGTGGAAGGGTTCGACTCCACGCCGGCCATGTTCCAAACTCACAATCCACCCTATTACCATGACTTCCTGACTTCCCTGGGGTTTGTCAAGGCCATGGATTGGCATGCCTACAAGTTCACTAACCGGAATGTGGACCTGGCGGCCATGGAGCGCCGTTATGATGATATCATGCGGGGACAGAACATCGAGGTGGTGACCTACAACCCCAAAGAACTGGACCAGCGCGCCGACGAGATCTTCCATCTGTTCAATAAGGCCTGGGAACCCAATTGGGGCCATGTGCCCTTGACCCGACGTCAGTTCGATGAGACCTTGGAGATGGTGAAACCGTGTTTACGCCCGGGATTGGCTTATGGTTTCCTGGACCACGACCGTCTGGCCGGCTTCAGCATCATCCTGCCGGACCTCAATCCCCTCATCCGGAAACTGAACGGGCGTCTCACTCTCTGGGGCAAACTGCGTCTCCTCTATGAGGCCAAGTACCGCACGGTCCGCAAGGCTCGGGCCATGGTCTTGGGGATCAGCCAACCCTATCAACGCCGGCGTTTGCACCATGCCTTGATCCTGCGCTCCTATATCAACATGGTGAAGCATACGCCTTGTGATTATGTCGATGTTTCCCTGATCCCCGCCAATCTCAAACATTGGATCAAAGTTCTGCTGGCCTTTGGAGCCCAACGTTATAAGGTCTTCCGCGTCTTTGAAAAGCCCCTTTAAAACCATGGAGCTTCAGGATCGCCGGAGCGCGGGCCTTGGGTCCGAACTGGCGGTAGCTTTGCTTTCCGGGGCCATCTTTGTGCTGGCCCACTTTCGGGCCCTGATCAATCCCTTCATCCTAAATGACGATGCTCGCCAGCAAATCTACTGGATGCAGCAATGGCAGGACCCGGGGTTATTCCGGGGCGACTTCCTCACCGACTATGCCCGGCATTACGTTACCTGGGGAGTGAAGGGTCTCTACTGGCTGGCCTCCTGGGGGGTCCCCCCCCTGTATTTTTCCAAGCTGCTCCCCGGCCTGCTGTTCATCTTCCTGGCCGTCTGTCTGTTTAGGATCGGCACCAGCCTCTCGGACCGCCGTCTGGCGTGGATGATGGTGGCCGTCTTCTGGCTAATGCCGTTCTTCCTGGACAATCTGGCCGGAGGCCTGGCCCGGGCCTTCGCCGCCCCGCTCCTGGCCCTCTTCTGGCTGGGTTGGCTGGAAAAACGCCCTTGGGTCATGGCCGCGGCGCTCCTGCTCCAGGCCCTGTTCATCCCCTATATCTTTATGGTGGCAGCCCTGGCCGCCATGCTGGCCTGGCTCCTGGCCCGCTTTGGCCAGGACAACCCCCCGCCTTTTCCGGCCAAACTGGCTCATATTTTTCTCCTGGCCCTGGGAGCCGTGCTGGTCCTGGGTATGAATCTTCAGTTCAGCGCCGCGGGTTACGGCCCCCTGGTGAGTGTCCGAGAGATGGTCAATCAGCCCGAGTTCTACGCCCACGGCCGTTACGCTATCCTGCCGGAACCCTCTCTCCTCTGGGAACTTATCAGCCCCATGGAATTCATTCCCCTGTTTCGGGAATGGGGCCCTATGGCCGGCGCCCTCTCCTGTGTGGTCCTCCTGGTTCTGGTGGTTGCCGGCGCCCGGCAGCCGGGTTGGGCCCCCTGGCTGCGCCTTAAATCCGCCGGGTATCTGGCCCTGGCCTCACTCCTGGTCTATTTCCTGGCGCGGTTGCTGCTCCTTAAGCTCTTCGTCCCGGACCGGTACCTGATGTACACCCTTAACCTCTTCTATTGCCTGTTCCTGGCCCTCGGGTTACAGGCGGCGCTTCGGGTGACGCGCTGGCCCCGCCAGCTGGCCATCCTGGCGCTGGTGGTGGCCGCGGGCCTGGGGGCCTGGCGCCTCGAGGGGGTAGGTCTCAAAGATTACTCGGCCTATCGCACCCTCTATGCCGCCCTGGCCGCAACGAATAAGGATGTCTTGATCGCCGGCCATCCCAACCTGATGGATACCGTTCCCACCTTTGCCCGGCGCCGGGCCTTCGCCACCTATGAGCTGGCCCAACCCTGGAGCCGCAATTACTGGGCCAAGCTCAAGCCTCGCCTCCACGATCTCTTCCAGGCTTACTATGCCGCCGACCCTCAAGAAGTCATTGCTTTCTGCCGGAAGTACGGCATCGCCTTTCTCATCGTGGATGACCGTCATTTCACCCCGGCCTTCCTGAAGGGCGGGTACTTTCTCTTTCCCGGTGATCAGCCCCATGTTCCCGGAGTCTCCCCGGGGTTGGCCGAACGCCTGTACTGCCCTTTCTTTGCTCCATTTGATGATCAAATCCGCCATGTTACCGCCGGGCGGAATAATTTTGCCTTGCTTTCTGACCAGGGTTTTCATACCCTTACCGTTGATCAGCATGTGCGCTTGGTCGATATGCGCCCCTGGTTGACCCCTAAGCCATAATCCTGGCCGGAAAGCTAACCTCAACTATTGAGAAAATTTATGCGGGTTCTGCTGGTAAATCCCGAAATGCCTCCATCCTTCTGGTCATTTCGGGAAAGCTGCAAATTGTTGGGACGCAAGACCTTGTTGCCCCCTCTGGGACTTCTGACCGTGGCCGCGCTCCTGCCTCAAGAGTGGGAATTCCGCCTGGTTGACCTGAACACCCGGAACCTTTCTCCGGCCGACTGGCAGTGGGCCGACCTGGTGATGATCACCGGCATGATTATCCAACGGGAAGGTGTCTTGAACCTGATCCGCCAGGCTAAGGCCTTGGGGAAAACAACGGTGGTGGGAGGGCCCTATGTCACCTCCACACCCCAGGAGGCTCAGGCGGCTGGCGCCAATTTCGTAGTTCGGGGCGAAGGCGAGACTGTCATCCCGCAATTTCTATCAGCCCTCCGGGAGGGCAAGGCCGGCGGGCTCATCCAAGAGGGCAGCAAGCCGGACATGTCCATCTCTCCGGTACCCCGGTTTGATCTGCTGACCCTGGACGACTATGTCACCATGAGCATTCAGACCTCCCGGGGGTGCCCCTTTGATTGCGAGTTCTGCGACATCGTCAGCCTCTATGGCCGCAAGCCCCGCTACAAAGAGCCCGATCAGGTCATCGCCGAACTGGAGGTCCTCTACCGCCTCGGTTGGCGTCGGGTAGTCTTCGTCAGTGATGACAATTTCATCGGCAACAAGAAACACGCCCGGGCCATCCTGGCGCCACTGACTGCCTGGATGAAGAGCCATGGCGAGCCTTTCGGCTTCATTACCCAGGCCTCGGTAAATCTGGGCCACGACGTGGAAATGATCGATCTTTTGACCGATGCGAACTTCAACCATATCTTCCTGGGGGTGGAGACCCCCGAACCCGAGATTTTGTCCCGTAACCAGAAATACCAGAATCTGAAAGAGCCCCTCGGGCCATCTCTGGAGACCATCGGCGCCAACGGCCTTTCCATGGTAGCCAGCTTCATCATCGGCTTTGACCACGAAGCGACTGGAGCCGGGGACCGCATTTGCGACTTCGTGGAAAAGCACCACATCCCGCTGGTGATGCTAAACCTCTTGCAGGCGCCGCCCCAGACCCGCCTCTGGAAACGCCTCCAGCAGGAGGGCAGGTTGCTTGACCTCCAGACGACGGGAGACTCCTACGGGTTGGACCTTAACTTCATTCCCACCCGCGCTGCCGCCGAAATCGTGGGGGAATACGTTGATGCCATTGACCGCCTGTACGAACCCGTTGCCTATCTGGGCCGGACTTACCGCTTCTACCTCAATATGCGGCCGACCCGCCGGGCTCTGGGCCAGGCGCCAAAGTCGAAGACAGCCCCCGCACGGCCAGCCCAACGATTTGACTCCGCTTGGTTCAAAGGGACCTGTTCTGACTGGAAGGCCTTATTGACCTCGATCTGGCGCCAGGGTATCCTCGCCCCTCACCGCCGCCAGTATTGGCGGCAGTTGCTGGGCATCTATCGGCAGAACCCCAGTCGCCTCAAGTCCTACCTCGCAGCCTGTGTAATGGGGGAAAACCTGTTTCCCCTCAGGAGAGAAATTCTGCAGAAATGGCGAGGGATGTAGGCGGCTGCAAACAAACTATAACCAGGTTGAAACCGGTCTCAATAAGCGTGACGGTCTATAAAACCCCGAAAAATCGTGAGGAAGATGATCTTTAGATCGAACCACAGCGACCAATTCCGCAGATAATCCAGATCGAATTCCACCCGCTTTTCCATCTTTTCCAGGGTCTCGGTTTCACCCCGCCAACCGTTGATTTGGGCCCACCCGGTCAGGCCGGGACGGACCTTGTGGCGCAGCATGTATCCCGGAATGAGACGCCGGTAATACTCATTGTGCGCCACCGCATGGGGCCTGGGGCCGACAATGGACATGGCCCCGGTGAGGACGTTGAAAAACTGGGGAAGTTCGTCCAGGCTGGTCCGCCGCAACCACCTGCCCAACGGCGTTACCCGGTCGTCATCCTTGGTCGCCTGGCAGATGGCGGGGCCGTCTTCACAGACCCGCATGGTACGGAATTTATAGACCATGATATCATGCCCGTCCAGGCCATAACGCCGTTGCTTGAAGATGATGGGCCCCGGAGACGACAATTTCACCCCCAGGGCGATCAAGACCAGGAGCGGCGACACCAGAATCAGGATCAAGCTGGCCAGGACCAGGTCTTCCACCCGCTTCAGCCAGCCGTTGACCCCGAAGAAGGGGGTCTCCCACAAGGCGATGAGCGGTATGCCCCGCAAATCGGTCAGGCTCGATGACAACAGCGAAAAAGTAAAGATATCCGGCACATAATAGACCGACGTCGTAGTGTCTTGGAGGGATTCCACCACCTCCCTGAGACGGGTTTCGGCCCGCAGCGGCAACGCCAAATAAACCATGCGCACCTGGTTCGCCTGGACATACTCGTTCATGTCATCCAGGGTGCCCAGCACCGGATAGACCTGGTGATCCGGGGGCAGGTGGACTTCCCCTGTCACCCGGTCATCAAAAAAACCCACCAGGGTCATCCCCAGCCAGGGAGTATCCACCACATTTTTCGCCAGGCGCCGTCCGAGGTCGCCGGCGCCGGCAATCACCACGGTGCGGGTGTTGCGGCCTTGCTGCCGCATCCACCGCAAGCCCCAATAGACCTGGAGGCGCAGCACCACCAGGGCCACAGGGGTCAGCATCATCCAGGTGAGCAGAACCTTCCGGGAAAAATGCACCGAGGTCTTGGTGATATAACCCGCGGCCATCAGGATGGCCACGATCACCAGCCAGGCCAGAAAGACCTTCCGCACCATGCGCGCCAAATCGGCGCCCCGCCAGGGCTGATAGAGTTCGGCAGCCCGGAAGATCATAATGGTTAGCAGGAAGGTGAACAGACCCAGGATCTGGAACCGGAACCGGAAGGTCTCTTCATAGATCAGGCAAATCAGGAACAACACCAATACCACCACGATCCCATCTAGGAGCCATTGCATCCTGGAGATGAGCCAGCGGTATTCGTCGAAAATTCCCTGGCGGCGATTAATCACGTTTGCCTCTCCTGCCTGAACCTTTGATCATCGGCCCTTACTTACCAGGCCATCAAGCAAGGCTTCCCACTGTCCCAGTATTTTATCACGTCCCAGCCGTTCTTCGGCAAATTTGCGGGCCTCGATCCCCATTTTTCTTCGCCTGGCCGCGTCTTGCGCCAGAGCCGAAACTGCCAGCGCCAGGGCGCCGGCATCTTCCGGAGGCGCCAGGACTCCGGCCCGGGACTCCAGGGTAACTCGCCCCAATTCAGTGTCCGGCCGCGCCGTAGCAATAAACGGCCGGCCCGCGGCCAGGATGTTGCCCAACTTTGAGGGCATGACCAGGTCCGAAGCCTGGTGCCTCTGGACCACCAGGTGAATATCTGCCGCGGCCAGAAGCTGGGGGAAGCGGTCTCGCGCTTGCAGGGGCAAAAAGCTCACGGTATCGAGGGCAGCGCTCCGGGCGCGGCTCACTAGCCGTTCCCTGGCCGCCCCCTCTCCTGCGAGAATATACCGGATACGGCGATCATGGCGGGTGAGGTCGGCGGCTGCCAGGATGACCTCCAACCCCTGCTTTTCCCCCATATTGCCGGCATAGAGGACCAGAATCTCGTCATCCAGCCCCAACTCCCGCCGCCTGGCCCGGCGTCCGGCCTCGGGCTTGATCTCCTCCAGGTCAGCCCAGTTGGGCAGCACGTGAATCCGGCCCGGCGAGGTTCCTTTTTCCCCGATTCTCTCTGCCATGGCCCGGGAGATGGTGGTCACCGCCTGGGCCCGGCTGAAGAGCAAACGCTCCAGGCCCGAAAGGAAGCTCAATAGCTGCGGCTGCTGGAGGATCGCCAGTTCCCGGGCGGCATCCAATTGCAAGTCCTGGACATGGAAAATAAAGGGGATGCGCTGCCGTCGACCCAGGAGCGCCGGGATCAGTCCCGATTGCAGCAGGGGGCAGACCGCCAGGACCGCGTCCCAGGACCGGGCCCACAACGTCGGCCACCAGGCCAGGCTGCTGGCCCCGAAGGACAGCTCGTGCAGTACCCGGCCTCGGCCCGTCACCTGGGCCGGACAATAGAGCGGCGCCCGCAACACCTCCACTCCCGCCAGCCATTCCCGCCGCCAGGCCGGCCGCCGATAAGCCGCCGGCACCCGCCACTCCGGGTAATACGGCGGCGCCGCCAGTACGGTAACCAAATGCCCCCGGGACCTCAGCCACGCGCCCAACTCCCCGGTATAACGCCCGATGCCCACGAACTCCGGGGCATAATTAATGCCGTGAATTAACAGACGCAATGCTTCACCCCTGCCCGGGCCGCCACGGCCAGGCAGTCTCGGCCTTGTTCTTCCTTCTTCTGGGGTCTCATCCAGGCGAATAGAGTCATAGTCACCTGGGTTTTTTGGGGCGACAGGGGTAACCGTAACACACCATGCCCGGCGGCATATCCTGAAACACACTGGACCGGGCCCCGATAACCGCATTGTCGCCTATAGTGACTCCCGGGGCCACATACACGTCGGCAGCAATCCAGACACCGTTGCCCACCGTTATGGGTTGGTGCGTGAGCTTGAAGTGCGGATCGTGATAATCATGAGTCGCAGTACACAGAAAGCTCTTCTGCGAAATGACCGAATGATCGCCGATCTTAATGGGAGAGATAGAATAGAGCCAGGCATCGTCGCCGATGGCCGAATGATCACCGATCTCGATGCGCCAGGGATAATGCAGCCGCGCCCGGGGGCGCACCGCTACCTGTTTGCCCAGCTTACACCCGAACAATTTGAGCAACCACCGCCGAAAACCGTAACACGGCACGGGAGAAAAACGAAACAAGGTCTCCTGGCAAAGGAACCACAAGAAAACGATATACTTAGGGCGCCCATAGTCAGAGCCTGAAGGGTCGTACTCATTAAGACGCAAGAAGGGCATTGATCCGCTCATAGTATCCAGAGAAATTAACAGTCAGATTTCTAAGCCGCTTTCCGCACTGTATCTTATCTAGTACCATGTAACATTGCTAATTTCGTATAATGCGGTATAATTAGGGCAAATTCCTTGGGGGAGGGATTTGCCATGAAGCCACGATATCGTGTGACCTTAACCGAGCAAGAACGTCAGGAACT
>JALNYP010000206.1 GCA_023229795.1 Syntrophobacterales bacterium | reverse complement strand
CAGCGCCATCACCCGTAAGCTGCGCCTGCTGCGGGCTCACGGCTTGATTAAAAAGGTCCCGAAAACCCACCGCTATCACCTGACTGCCGCTGGCTCCAAGGCTATCACCGCCATCATTGCAGCCCTGATTCCTTAATTAAATTAGCAGCATGAAAGATAAATCTTTGTCAAAAAACAAGAAATTCAAATTCAGTAGCACAGGCGTCTCGCCGGTGCAGCCGCAGCCTGGTAAAGCCCGCGGCTACCAAAATAACCTGGTATAAGAAGCCCTCCATTAGCCCCTCAAGAAAAATCGCCTACATCGTCTTTCCTTAATCTAGATCAATGCATGGTCTTCATTTACTTGATACACTAAAAATAATTAATCATCATGAGGCCCTGCCCAAGAAATGAACCCACCCGTGTCCGCTTCCCCTCGGGGCGGCGCTGCCATCAGGTTCGCTGAACAAGACCGCTTTCTGGTCCGTGATATCCAGCGCCTCAGCGGCACCAACCTGAGTAGCTGCTTCCACTGCCGCACCTGCGGCAATGGCTGCCCCTTCGTCCAGGCCATGGATTATCCGCCCAACGCCATCATCCGACTGGTCCAGTTCGGTATGCGCCAGCGGGCCCTCGAGTCCTCCACCATCTGGATCTGCGTCGGCTGCCATACTTGCTCCGTCCAGTGCCCCATGAACATCGATATCGCCGCGGTCATGGCCACCTTGCGGCGTCTGGCCCTGGAAGAAGGCGCCATGATCGCCGAAACCAATATCCTGGACTTCCACCGGGAGGTCCTCCATTCCATCAAACGGTACGGCCGGGCCCACAAGCTGGGGATCATGCTGCGCTACAAGGCCCGGGTGCGCCAGTGGTTTGCCGACCTGGACGTCGGCCTGAAAATGTTGGCCCGCCGCAAGATGGACCTCAGGGCCTCCAAGGTCAAGGCCATCAGCGAGATCACCCGCCTGTTCATCCCCCATTGGAAGCGCTAGCCATGCCCGCCAACGACAACCGCTTGACGGACCTTACCTATTACCCCGGCTGTTCCCTGGAGAGCTCGGCCCGGGAAGGCAATATCTCCCTGACGCAGGCCGCCAAGATCCTGGGCCTCAATCTCATTGAACTGGAGGACTGGAATTGCTGCGGGTCGTCTTCCGCCAATATCCTGGATAAGGAGATTGCCTTCTCCCTGGCGGTGCGGAACCTGTCCCTGGCGCCCCCCGACCGCCCCCTCATGGCCATGTGTCCCCGCTGCCTTTACCACCTCAGGGAGGCCCATCAGCGCCTGCAGCAGGAGCCCGAGACTCTCCGGGCCCAAAAGCGGCGTTGGGGCCGGCCCATCCCCCTGAACCTCGAGATCATTCATTTTCTCGAAGTCCTGGTGCGTCTGGGACCGGCACGCCTTAAGGCCGGCATAGTGCGGGACCTGGGCGGCTTGAAATTCATGCCCTACTACGGCTGCACGGTGTTCCGCCCGCCGGCCTTGCGCAAAGGCACCTATTACCAGGGGGAACTGGGCCACGTCCTGGCCACTCTGGGCGGCGTCCCCATCACCCAGGCTCTCACCCACCGCTGTTGCGGCAGCTTTCTCTCCGCGGCCCGGGCCGACGTGGTCACCCCCTTGGTGAACGAGATTATCGAGAGTGCCATCCTGGCCGGGGCGGAGTGCATCATTACTTCCTGCGCCATGTGCCAGCTCAACCTCGAGATCCGCTACACCTGGGAGCCCCGGATTCCCATCTTCCATTTTTCCGAAATCCTGGCCCTGGCCCTGGGCGCTAAGGATTACGAGGGCTGGTTCATCCGCCACCTGGTGGACCCGCGGCCACTCCTGACGGCCCGGGGCCTGATCGATTAGATTGGGCCGGGGATCTCACGTTGCGCTGGCAAGGGTGGATAATCAAATAGCGGCACAGCCGTCTCGACTGTTGCCACACCTTGAATACGAATTGAGACCTCTGCGAGAGGCCATTTTGTCATCCTGAGCGAAGCTAAGGATCTTGTATTTTCCTAAGTATTTACCAGATTCTTCGGTCGCTTCGCGATCTCAGAATGATAGGTGAGGGGAGCTTCGCAGCGGTCTTGAATTGGTCTGAAACCAATGGCAGCCAAAGCCCCCTCTTTCCTGCGAGCGGAGAGGGCCGGGGTGAGGGGTGGCTTCGCCGGCTGCCACCCCCCACCCTGCCCCCCTCTTTCAAAGCGGGATTTTAAAGTCCCCCTTTGGCAGAGGGGGATTTGAGTTTTCCCGGTAAATCTGCCCCTACGCTCGTTCTCACCCCATAAAAAAACCGGCTTCCCGGGCTTATCGCCCCGGGAAGCCGGTTTGGCGTTCAGTCTGGTGCGCGGACGCACCCTACATCAGGTCACTTAGAACAGGCCGGTCACTTTGCCGGTCTTGGTGTCCACGTCGACGCGGCGGAAGGCCGGGTCGGAGCTGGTGCCGGGCATCAGAGAGATGGCGCCGCACACCGGGCAGATGAACTTGGCGCCGCCGTACACCAGGAAGTCCCGGACGGGCAGCCGCCAGCCCTTGGGGGTGCCTTTGATCTTAGGATCGGCGGTGAGAGACAAGTGCGTCTTCACCATCATGGTGGCGTATTCGTTGTACTTGGGATCCGCTTCAAACTTTTTGGCCTTGGCCACGGCTTCGGGGGCGAAGTCTACGCCGTCGGCGCCGTACACTTCCTTGGC
>JALNYP010000205.1 GCA_023229795.1 Syntrophobacterales bacterium | reverse complement strand
CTGGTGGTCCGGGTGGACGAGGTGCAGGAAGACGAGTTCCTCAAAGGCCCGGCCCGGTACGTGGCGATCTTCATGAATGTCTTTGACGTCCACGTCAACCGGTCTCCGGTGGCGGCGGTGGTCAGGGAAATGCGCCACCGGCCGGGGGAGTACAAGGCCGCGTCCCGGGATGACGCGGCCAGCCGCAACGAACAGCAGGCCCTGGTGTTGGAAAATGAGGCGGGGCGGCGGGTCCTGGTGGTCCAGATCGCCGGGCTGTTGGCCCGGCGCATCATCCCGCTGGTCAAACCCGGGCAAAACCTGGCACGGGGGGAGAGGCTGGGCCTGATTTGTTTCGGCTCCCGGGTGGATCTCTACCTGCCCTGGGACAGCCAGGTGCAGGTGAAGACCGGTGACCGGGTGAAGGCCGGAAGCAGCATCATCGGGAGGTGGCATGAGTTTCCGCCGCAGACGTAAAAAAAAGGACCGGCGCCGCTTTCGGGGCGTCTACCTGCTGCCCAATCTGATCACTACCGGGAGCCTGTTCGCCGGATTCTACGCCATTGTGGCCTCTATGGACGGCCGGTTCTATCCCGCGGCCTGGGCCCTTCTGGTGGCGATGGTCCTGGATGGTCTGGACGGGCGCGTCGCCCGGATGACCAAGACCACCTCCGGCTTCGGGGTGCAGTACGATTCCCTGGCCGATCTCGTGGCCTTTGGGGTGGCCCCGGGGATTATGGCCTATCTCTGGGCCTTAAAGGATTTTAAGCAGTTCGGCTGGGCGGCGGCCTTTCTCTTCGTGGTCTGCGGGGCCCTGAGGCTGGCCCGCTTTAACGTCCAGCAGGGTTCTTTCGACCCCCGTTACTTCAACGGCCTGCCCATCCCGGCCGCAGCCATGATGGTGGCCGCTTCGGTGGCGTTTTACCATCAGGGCGAAATGGCTTCCCAGGGCTCCAGGTTCATCCTGGGGATGATGTACGTCCTGTCCTTCCTCATGGTGAGCAACATCAAGTACATCAGCTTCAAAAAAGTGGAACTTTTCCGGCGTCACCCTTTCCATACCCTGGTGGGCCTGGTCTTGATCTTCGTGGTGGTGGCCACCGCACCCGATATCATGGGGTTTTTGCTCATGGCGGCTTATGTGGTCTCAGGGCCCATCAGCACCTTTATGTATCATCGCCGGGAGGCGTTGGCGCCCAAAGGCGAAGGTGAGACCCCGCCCCCGAAGCTTACCGGTTCTCAGGGTTTAGACCTGGGAGGCGGGGGAGAGGCCTGAAAGCCGGCCTGATTGACCGCACCGCCACTACCTGTCCTAAGTACCGGTTTCCCAGGTTGCTTGCAAATGTCCATTTTCCATCTTCTGGTCCGAAAAGTCTTTCGTAGGGTGCGTCCTACGCACCATGAGCTTATGGCAGTGGCGGGCACAGAGGCCCCCCCCACCAACATTTTCATGCTTTAAGGCTGGGCCGAAGGCTCATGTGCGAATGTCCTGAAAAGTTTTTGGTGGCATCGGCATCTTGCCTGTGCGGTGCACAGGCTGGAAGCCTGTGCCACCAAAGGCGGCGGACACGCAGGTCCGCCCCTACAACGCATCTCTTTGATAGCAGCAAAGCATGAGGTCACTTTTTTTTAGAATTATCGGCGTGGTCCTGAGTTTTCTGGTGGCCTTTGCCGTGGCCGAAGTGGCCGTGAGGCACTTCAGTCCCCAGGAGGTGGGGCCGGTGCGGTTCGCCTGCCTCCCGGAACTGGGCGATATTCCCGTGCCCGGTCAGCAGGGAGAGCGCCGGTTTCCCGGGGTATTTACCTTCCGGTACAGCAACAATTCCCTGGGGTGGCGCGGCCGCCGGGAATACCGGGAGGCGAAGCCCACCGATTACCGGGTGCTCTTGCTGGGCGATTCCTTTACCTACGGGACCGGCGTCAATGATGACCAGACCTTTGCCGTCCAGGTGGAGAAAGACTTGAGAGGGGCCCAGTTGTCCGTGGAAGTGTTGAATGCCGGGTGTCCCGGCAAAGGCACCGATTATGAGTTGAAGTGTTTCCAAACGGTGGGGCGTAAATTTCATCCCGACCTCACCGTCCTGGCCTGTTTGGGCAACGATTTTCAGGACAACGCCCGGGGTGAGTATTATAATATCGGCAGTCGCGGAGAACTTCAGGTTAAAGTCCCGGACTGTCACCGGGGCACCATAAAAGCCGTGCTTGACCGCCTGCCCGCTTACAACTGGCTGCTTTCCAGGTCTCAGGCGGCCAATTTGATCAAGCAGGCGGGAGTTAAGGTGCTGATTAACCGGGCCCGTAAGACTGACCCGGACGCCGCCCGGGGCCTGGTGGTATCGTATACCCGGAGTGCCAGCGGTTATGGCACCGCAACCGATCGTGAATTGACCCGGATCTATTTAGGGCAATTGAACGCCGCCGTGAAACAGGCCGGCAGTGAGCTGATGATGTTTTATATTCCCGTTGCTCCGGAAGTGCTCGAGTATCGCCAGAAGCGCACCATCTCCGCCGATGAGCGGGCGATGCAGCGCCTCGCGGCGGGAAACGGCCTGGTGCTGTGGTCCTTGACCCCCTTGTTGGCCCACTCGGGCCAATCTATCGATCGCTTATACTACCCAGAAGGTCATTGGACCGCCGCAGCGCATGCCATCGCGGCCCGCTACCTGAGCCGGCTCATCCAGAGCGGACTGGTGCGGCACCGCCAGCT
>JALNYP010000204.1 GCA_023229795.1 Syntrophobacterales bacterium | reverse complement strand
TTTTGCCCCCCGATCTCCCAGCAGAAGAGCCACAGAAACAACAGGAGAACAAAGCCGCGGGAGGGGTGCGGGGACACGGCAAAGACCGCAGCCACCCCGCCCAGGGTCTTGACTAAGCCGGCCACCAGGGTCCTGAGATGACTGACCCGGAGCAGCCGGCAATAGACCGCCTCAAGCAGGCAGCCGGCCAGAAAAATATAAGCGCACACCGGATTGAGATGGTAGGCGCCCACCAGGGCCACGGCGGCCCAAATCGCCGTCCACTGGGCCCCCTCCCTAAAACTCACCTGCCCCTGGGCCAGGGGGTGGCGCATGAAGATGGCGTCGAGATAACCGGCTTTCCGGCCCGGCTCGGCCGCCTTGAGCCTCTCCTGGTCTACCCGGTAGTCCACCACGTCGTTTAAGGCATAGACTGCGGTGTAGCCGGCAAACCCGGTCAACAGGCCCAGGACGATTACCCCGAAGGGCGGCAAGCCCCCATAGCAGAGGAGCGCCGCCAGGGCCGGGGTGGCCAGGTCCAGCAGGCCATGGGGCGTGCGGGACAGGGCCAGAAAGAGCTTGGCCCGGGAGAATCTCACGGCCAGGGGGGGCGAAGCGGAGTTCAGGGGCCTATCTCCTTTCCTCGCATCTGATTCTCTAGGGTGCACACAACGCACCAATTCAAAATCATGGCGGGCATATAGGCCCACCCTACCACCTTTTCATGGTTGCGGGCAAGCCCCAGGCTCATGCCCGACCGCCATGCGCCTCCAGACCCGCTTCGGGGCCACCGGCGGGCCCGGTACCGGTATGGCGCCTAAGGCTGTCGTGACAAATTTATGTTAATACGTATTTTATAAAAAGATAAGGCCCACCCGGGACCTGTCAAGCACGGCGCGGCTTTGGCATGGGCCCCGGCTACCCGTGATGACGCCGGGCCTGCCGTTCCGGCGCGGCCGTCCGCTAAACCGTGGAAGCGGTGAAAATCCTGGATAATTTCCCCCTCCAGGCGTCACCTTCTCAGGCCCGGGGCTTGCCCCTTCACCTTGACAGGAGTAAGGTAGGATCTTAAGGTTTTGCATAGATCCGCGGCCAAGGCTTCATTCCTTTAGCGATTATCGCTGCGGTTCACCTGGATGCCCGTGATCAGTGGGCCGATTTACGACCTTGGGGATAAGGAACGCCTATGCATCCGGTAGCGCCCGTCACGCTGTCCCCCTGGGCGCCGGGGTTGTTGAGCTTTGCCCTCTTTGTCGCCATCGTGCTGGGCCTGCTGGCCCTCTTGCTGTTTTTGACCGGCTGGCTGGGCGAGCGGCGGCCCGATCCGGAAAAAGCCCGGCCGTATGAATGCGGGGTGATTCCCACCGGCGGGGCCCGCTTCCGGTACCCGGTGCCCTTTTATCTGGTGGCCGTCTTTTTCCTCATCTTCGATGTCGAAGCCGCGTTCATCTTCGCCTGGGCCGTGGCCATGGATGACCTGGGCTGGCGCGGCTGGCTGCAGATCTCCTTTTTTATCATCGTCCTTTTGCTCAGCCTCTTTTACATCTGGAAAAAAGGAGGACTCGATTGGAGTCCCACTCCAGTGCCCCGCCGGGTAAGCCCGAAAACCTGATCCTGAGGCCCATCGATGCCCTGGTCAACTGGTGCCGGGCCTACAGCTTTTGGCCGATGTTTTTCGGGCTGTCCTGCTGTTTTATCGAGGAATCCACCGCGCTCACGCCCCGATATGACCTGGCCCGGTTCGGGGCCGAAGTCCTGCGCGGTTCGCCCCGGCAGGCGGACCTGTTGATCATCTCCGGGACGGTCTTCAAAAAAATTGCCCCGGTGGTGCTCCGGCTCTACGAGCAGATGGCGGAGCCCAAGTGGGTGATCTCCATGGGGTCCTGCGCCAACAGCGGCGGCATGTACGATTGCTACAGCGTGGTCCAGGGCGTGGACCAGATGCTGCCGGTGGATATTTATATTCCCGGCTGTCCGCCCCGGCCCGAAGCGGTGCTCCAAGGTCTGGTGCTCCTCCAGGAAAAGGTGAAATCCGAGCGCCCGGCTCGGAAAATCTTCCACCTGGCCGGCGGTAGCCAGGGCACCGAAAGACCACTGGCGGTGGACGGCGTCACCAAATCCCGGGACCCCCGAGGCCCCGGCTATTACGGCACTCCTCCCCGGGGCACCGCGGTGACTCCGCCCTGGTTTTGGGGGAGCCGCTCTGAAGACATGTGGACGCCGCCTCCAGCCCGCATTGAATTATCTGAGGCCGATAAATCCCTCACCCGAGTGCTCCAGGAAAAATTCGGGGATGCGGTGAACCCCGTGGCCGAGACCTCCGATATGCCGACCTTTCAAGTGACGCCGGAGCGGATCAAAGAGGTGCTGCGCTTTCTCAAGACCGAAGCTACCCCCCGGTTCCGCCGCCTGGATGACCTCACCGCGCTGGATGAATCTGCCCGGCGGGAGCGGCACAATTACCCCGATTATACCCTGGTCTACCAACTGCTCTCCTTCGATCCCCCCACCCGGGTGCGCTTGAAGGTGCCCCTGCGCGGGGACAGCCCGGCCGCCGGCAGTATCACCGATATCTGGCCATCAGCCAACTGGTACGAACGCGAATGTTACGATATGTTCGGCATCCGCTTCGACGGCCACCCCCGGCTCTGGCGGCTCCTCATGCCCCATGACTGGGAGGGGCACCCCTTGCGGAAGAGCTACCCCGAC
>JALNYP010000203.1 GCA_023229795.1 Syntrophobacterales bacterium | reverse complement strand
GCTGCACAGGAGATCCTCGTCAAAGTCATCACCCACCTGGGGACATTCAAAGGGGAGAGCCGCTTCGAGACCTGGGTCTATAGCATCGCCTCCAACCATCTCCTGACCACGCGCAAATGCCGGGCCGAACGCTGGCAAATGACCTTCGACAAGTGCATCCACATGATCGAAGAGGGGTCCCTGGAAAAGGGAGGTGCTTCTTTCATCGCCGCCGAGGACAACCTCATTGTGGAGGAGACAAAACTCGCCTGCGTTCATTACCTGCTGCTGTGCTTGAAGCGGGAGATCCGCCTGGCCGTTATCCTGGGAGAGATCTTCGGCGTCAAAAACACCGAGGGCGCCAAGATCCTGGGACTTACTCCGACCGCCTATCGACAGCGGCTCTCCCGCGGGAAAAAACAGCTCACCGCTTTCCTGGTCCGGAAATGCGGCCTCGTCGATCCGGAAAACCCCTGTCACTGCGAAACACTGGCGGCGCTGCACGTGAAGAAAAGGCATATCGATCCTGAAAACCTGCTTTTTGCCACGCATCCTTGTCGCACCCAGCGGGACAGCAATGGCAAGGAGCTGTTGAAGGAACTTGATCAAATGGCGCGGGCCGCCATGCTGATCCGGAACCACCCCGACTACGCGGCCCCCGGCGTTTTAGTAGCATCCATGAAAGGTCTGATTGATTCAGGAAGATTTCAACTTCTGGGGCGATAAATAAAAGGAGGTCGATGATGAAAGTTGATGAAGCCATGGGGAATGCGATCCAGAAACATTTTGCCTACACCGATGAGGAAATGAAGGTTTTTATGGATAATCCCCGCAATATGGATGTCCTCGGGAAGGCGTCCCTCTTCGCAAACAAAACGATGGTCTTCGAAGTGGTGGACGCCCACGGGTGCAGCAGCCAGCATAAAAAGGGCGATAAACTCTGCTTCGACGGGGCGGGCAATCTCCTCACCAAACGGTCTCCCGACCGGATCTGCATCTATGCCTTGAGCGCCGCCGCCGGTCTCATCTTCGCCGCCGGCGAACTCCTCATGGCCGGGATCGACCCGAACGGGATGCGTTTCAAGAGGACGGGCTGCTTCGATGTAGGGGTGAAATGCGGCGGTTGGGGCCGTATCGTCATGGAACTCAAGGTGGAAGACCGGCAAAGATGAAGTTTTGCGATCATCGCCATCATGCCCTTTCTAACACTCATACTCGAAGCAGTCACAACGAAGCATTAAAACCTCCCTTACCCCCCCTTTGATAAAGGGGGGATGGGGGGATTTCAATATTAAAACAAGACTTTTATTCAAGAGGTGTAGAATGTCCCTGACGGAGGAAATAAAGGACTACGCCCTCGCACTCGGATACAGCCGCGTGGGGGTTACCACGGCGGAGCCCTTCCCCTTGTACGTCCAGGCCCTGCAGGAACGCGCCGACGATTACGACTGGGCGGTCGATTCGGGCCTGCGCCTCGAGCGTGGGGTCGATCCCCAGGATCGCCTGCCGGGTGCCCGGTCCATCATTGTCGCGGTGTACGACTATGTTCGGGAACACTTCCCAGAGAAACTGGTGGGCAAGATCGGCCGCCTCTACCAATCGCGCTCCTACATTGAGCCGCCGACAAGCCTCGGGGGTGCGCGGGTGCAGCTCATGCGGCAGTTTCTGGAAGGGAAAGGGATGCAGGTCGGGCGCTGGTTTTTGATTTCCTCCGGCGTTCCGGACCGCCTCGCCGCCGTCCGCGCCGGGGTCGGCGAAATCGGCCGCAACACTTTCGTCTGCACCCCGGGTATTGGCACCTTCGTGATCATCCACACGTTCATCGTGGATACCGAATTGGAGTACGACACGCCTACGAACGTGACGCATTGCCCGCCCACGTGCCGGCTGTGTATCGAGGCCTGTCCAACGGGGGCGATTGTCGCCGACTTTCGCCTGAACCCACGGCGGTGCCTCACCTTCAACCACGTCGTCAACGTCCATGGCTTCCGGAACACCTCGCCATATATCGACCCGGAGCTGCGGCCGAAGATGGCAAGCTGGATCCACGGCTGTGACGTTTGCCAGGAGGCCTGCCCACGCAATCAAGCGAAGCTCAAGGCGGAGCTACCGGTGAATGCCTTCCTGGAGGTGACGGCGCAGCACTTCAGCCTGACGGGTCTCCTGAAAATGGGAAGGGAGTTCGAGATGAAGGCCGTCGCGCCGCTCCTGCACACCTACATGCAGAAGCGCAAGTATTTCCAGCGCAACGCCGCGGTAGCCCTGGGCAATAGCGGCAACCCGGAGGTGGTGCCGCCCCTCGTACAGGCCATGGAGGATCCGGAAGAACTGGTGCGGGGGCATGCAGCGTGGGCTCTCGGAGAATTAGGTGGCGCCGCGGCCAGACACGCCCTGGAGGCGAGCCTGACACGGGAGACCGGCGCCCAGGCTGCCGGGGAGATCCGGGCCGCCCTCGCCAGAACCTGAGCGGAAGCCGAGAACTAGATAAATATCAATTCCCGCGGGGCATCAAGGGAAATTGATTTTGGGTAATATTTTCTCCTTCTTCTCAGAAGTCGCCAGGGGGAATTTGGAAAAGGCCGGCGATTACGCCGTCAAAATAGTCCGGCAGGTAGCGGTCCCATAGCTTCACGGGGAGATCTTTCAACTCCCCCTGGTTTGACAGGGTAAACAGGAAAAGGTAGCGCATCAGATATTCTACGTTTTTCGCCA
>JALNYP010000081.1 GCA_023229795.1 Syntrophobacterales bacterium | reverse complement strand
AAGGCCAGGCAATAATCCATACCCTGGGGATAGAACAGCCGCCGCAGAATGCCCCGGAAGACCAAACGGTCAAAGCCAGAAAGAGAACCCATGACATCGTGCTCATGTTTTTGTATAAAGGATTTCAAGGCGTTTTCCTTTCTGCTGGTAAGTTTTTTGGTCCTCGTAAACCTGAAACTTACAACAAGAGGAAAACGCCCGCAATTTTTTAGTTTGGTTGCGGCCTGAAGACCGCGATGTGCCACCATGGTATTAGTCCCAGGACAGGGCCTGGAGGTCGCCCAGGCTGCGGTAATCCGTAAGGTCGTGGTGGATGGGGGTGACGGAGATATAGCCTTGGGCCAGGGCGCCGTAGTCGGTGTCCGGGTCCAATTCCCCGCGCTCGTGGATTTCGGCCAGCCAGTAATAGACGTGCTTGCGGGGGTCCACCCGGCGCTCGAAGTGCTCGACCAGGGGGCCGGTGTCCTGGCGGGTGAGCTTGAGGCCCCGGACCTCCTCCGGCGGCAGGGCCGGCAGGTTGACGTTGAGGCAGACGCCGTTGGTCCAGCTAGACCAGCCCATGGCCCGCTCCAGGACTTGCCGGGCCAGGCGGGCGGCGGCGGCGAAGTCGGCGTTTTGATCATAGGAGTTCAGGGAGAAGGCCACCCCCCGGACTCCCAGGATGGAGGCCTCGGTGGCCGCGGACACGGTGCCGGAGTAGAGCACGTTGATGCCGACGTTGGGGCCGAGATTGATGCCCGAAACCACCAGTTCGGGGGGACCCGGGAGGAGCTCGGCGATGGCGATCTTGACGCAGTCCGCGGGAGTGCCGCTCACCGCAAAGCCTTCAGCGCGGCCATCGAAGGATACTTCTTTGACCCGCAAAGGAGTAATCAAGCTGATGGCGTGCCCCACGGCGCTCTGTTCGCTTTCGGGGGCCACCACGGTCACAGGTCCCAGGTGTTGGAGTTCCTGATACAGGGCTTCCAGCCCCGGGGCGTAGATGCCGTCATCATTGGTCAGCAAAATGGCCACGGGGTGGTCTCCTTAGTTCTTTCCGGGGTGTAGCGCTGCATCATAAAAATCATTGGAGGCGGGCGGGACGCCCGCTCTACCGGGCTTAGGGTTTGGCGCCCGGGGCGGCCTGGCCTTTGCCCGCAGCCGGCCCGGGTTTCTCGGCGGACACGGTTAGACGGTGCATCTCTTCCTGCCATTGGCGGAACGCGGTCTGGGGGATCAGGGCGACCACCGGGGTCTCGCCGGTGCGGGTCAGGACCTTGAGGGTGTTTTGACCCACGGCTCCGATCTCCTCCAGGTGGAAGACGGGTTTGTCGCTCTGGTTAAAGAGGTCCAGGACAAAGGCCGGGGCCCCGCCTGGAGCGCCGCCCGGGGCCTTGACGGGCGCGCCTTCCAGCTTCTGGAAATTCCACAGGGCCAGTTCGAGGCGCGCCGCGGGCAGTTGGGTAGCCGCCTGGTTTGGGCCGGTGATCTTCCAGAGGTCCTTATCTTTCCTGGCGGTCCAAACCTGGCCGGGGGGACCCCAGACGACCCGGCTCACCTCGGGGATGGCCCCGGACCAGAGACGGCGGTCTTCCAGGGAGTTCAGGGTTTTGTTGATGGTTTCGGGCAGGGTGGCGTCCACCAGGATCAGGGGGCCGTCCGCGCCCTGGCGGGCATAGACCGTATCGTCTTTTTTAGCACCCAAGAAAAGGATATGATTGCCAGCCGCGGTCTTTACGGTGATTTCCAGCCTTTTCCCGGGTGCCAGACCCAGGGTCTGGTTATTGGGGGGCGACCCCTGGACGAAGTCCCTGATCCGGGCCAGATGGATTTCCCGGAGGAGCTTCTCCACCCGGTCGCCGCGCACCTTGACGTCGGGTCTTCCCACCCAGAGCCAGGTCCGGGGCCCGGTCTTTTCGAGATCCACCGCGGTGTTTCCCGACTTGATCCTGAGGCCTTTGGCTTCGCTCAGGATGAAGGTCAGCAGGGTCTTGTCCCGGAGGGCCAGGAGTGGGCGATCCAGGGAATCCTTGCTGCCGACGCTGATCATAAACAGCTGGGGGTCCTGATCCCTGAGGGCGTAGTAAGCCTGATCGCCCGGAACTTTGGCGCCGACCGCCAGTTGGTGGGGCCGCCCCTGGGCGGTGAATTTCACCACCAGGGCGGGTTTAGCCAGACCAAAGGTCTTGAGGTCCTGGTGCGCGCCCAGGTCCCGCTCCATCCGGAGGCGGGCCAGGGTGACCAGGAGGTTATCCACGACGGTCTGGTCGGCCTTGGTGTGGAGGGGCGCGGTGAGGTTCCAGACTTTATCCTGTTTGGCCAGGCTGATCTCGGCGGCGCCCCGGTTGAGGCTGAAGCCGCTGATCTCAGTTTCCTTGACCTGGAAGACCTTCTTGGCCTGTTCCTGTTGGGCGACCTGCTGCTCCTGGCGCCAGCGGAGACCGGCATAGACCCCGGCCAGGACCAGAAAAATCAGCAGATAAGGGAGGAGGCGCCGGGGAGTCATCGCCGGGCCCTCCGCCTGCGGTAGGCCCAGACGCCGGCCACCAGCATCACCAGGGGAGCCCAGATGAGGCTGGTGAGGAACAGGGCCCAGATCTGGGGGTCTTGAGGGTCAGCAGTTGGGCCTTGCCCGCGGCCCGCACCGTAATCTGCTCCTGAGCCTGGGCCAGGAAATTGGTGGTATTGAGAAAGAGGTCGCCGTTGCCGAAGAGATTGAAGAAGCCGTTAACGGCGAAATCCGTGTCGCCGTAAACCACCATATAGGTCTTGGCGGCGGCGGGGGGCTGGGGCGGCTTCGCGGCCTGGCCCTTGGCGGGCGGGGCGGGCTTGGCAGGCGGCAGGGTGATTTCGACCTGGACAGCCAGGTTAAAGGGGCCCTTTTTGTCGGTGGCAGCGTCGAACGCGGCCTTCTCGGCCTTGACCCACTCCTTGCCCAGCTTTTCATAGCTGGTGGACATGGTGGTGGCCAGGGGCAGCAGGGTCAGGTTGGGGCGGCCTTCTTTCAGAAAGAGCGGCCGGGCCATGGGATAGATGGTGACGAGGTTCTGGAAATCCCGGGTGATCTTGGAGGGGCCGTATTGGGAGACGATGGGCATGACCGCGCTGAGTCCCAGGGCCTGGCTCACCTGGTTGACGTCGAGGATAATGCCGTTATCCAGGTCCACGCCGTAACCCGCCAGGAAATCCTTGAGGCCGCCGTCTTCAAAGGCTTCGAGCATGACCAGCAGGCGGCCGTCGTGCTCGAGATAGGCCTTTAAGGTCTGGGCCTCGGTGGAGAGCAGCGGCTTTTTGGGGGAGGCCACGATGAGGACCGCGGCATCCTTGGGGATCGTCCCCTGGGTCAGCAGGTTGAGGGGCGCGACTTCGTAGCCTTCGTTTTCCAGGGCCTTTTTGGCGATCGACAGGCCTCCGGTTTTGGTGTCATCCAGGCCGCGCTCGCCGTGGCCGGTGAGGAAATAGACCTTTTTGCGCTCGACGTTCAAGACCTTGCGCAGGGCGTTGGTGATGGAATTCTCGTCGGGCTGGTCGGCCATCTGGCGCCGTCCCTGGTAATCCAGGAGCACGTTGCCGGCATAGCGATAGCCCGCCTGCTGGGCCTGTAGGGGGTCGCGCTCGGGGTCCACGAAACGGTAGCTGACTTCGGGATTATGGAATTTATAGAGCTGCACGATCTCTCTGGCGGTCTGGCGTTCACCGGCTCCCTCGGGCACAAAGACCGTCATGGTGAGGGGTTTGGCGACCTGTTTCAGGAGGGCCTTGGTGACCGGCGACAGGGACTGGGTTTTCCCCTTGGTCAGGTCCCAGCGCAGGGGATGCCAGTTGACCAACAGCGACGCCAGGATCAGGATGCCCAGCACCAACAGCACCGACAGGGCCGAGCCGGCGCCATAAACCACTTTGCGTTTTTGGAAGTGATCTCCCCAACTCACGGTTAAGCTCTCCAGCGCCGAGATTCCAACTGTCTCTTGGTGAGAAAGAGGAAGAAATAGATGAAACTCAAAGAATAGACCAAGTCACGGGTGTCAAGCACCCCTTTGGCGAAGTTCTCGTAGTGGTCCAAAAGGGACAGGTACTGCAGGACCTTGCCCAGTTGGCCGGCCCCCAGTTCCTGGACCCAGCCGATGATCCAGAAGAGAAGGAGCAGGGCAAAGGCCACCACTCCGGCCACGATCTGGTTTTCGGTGAGGCTGGAGGCGAACAGGCCCAGGGAGAGGCAGGCGGCCCCCAAGAGGAACAGGCCCAGGTAGCCGAGGCCCACGGCCCCCCAATCCAGGCGGGTGAACAGGCTCAAGACCAGGGAGTAGCTGGCGGTAAAGGCCAGCAGGATAAGATAGATCAGCAAGGCGGCGCCGAACTTGCCGGCGATTACCGCCCAGTCCGTCAGAGGGTAAGTAAAGAGCAGCTCCGAGGTACCGGCCCGCTTTTCTTCGGCCAGCAGGCGCATGGTGATGAAAGGCACCATGAACAGCAGGATAATGGCCAAGACGCCGAAGAGCGGCCGGAAGATCATCTGCTCGGGATTGAGCTGGGCCGCCACCTGGGGGTTCGAAGCCTGCTGGGCTGCCTGGAAGCTGATGATGCTGTAGTAGAGGACGTTGGTGTAGAAGAAATATCCCGCCAGGAGCAGGAAGAAAAACCCCGTGATGTAGAAGATGGGGGTGGCGAAATAGACCGTCAATTCTTTGCGTACCACCGCCCGCCAACCTTGTAGCTGATTCATGACTCTTCTTCCGTTGGTTCTTCGGTGACCAGATCGAGGAAGACCTCTTCGAGGGTGAACTCCTGGGCCTTTAACTCGAGGAGTTCCCAACCCCGGGCCACCACGGTTTGGGCCAGTTGTGGCCTGAGTTCGCGGCCGTGGTCGGCCTCCACGAGGTAGCGGCCGTCGCCCTGGCCGATGACCCGGCTGACGCCGGAGACGGCCTGCAAGGCGGGCGCGACCTGATCCGCCGGGCCGCCCACGGTCATATGGACCCGGGAGCCGCGACCCATTTGCCGGGAGAGGTTTTCCGGGGTATCGCTGGCCACAATCTGGCCCCGGTTGATAATGATCACCCGGTGGCACAACTGGCTGACCTCGGGGAGGATGTGACTGCTGAGCATGACCGTGTGGTCGGTTTCCAGGTTCTTGATCACCTGGCGAATCTCGACGATCTGGGAGGGGTCCAAACCGATGGTGGGCTCATCCAGGATGAGCAGCGGCGGGTGGTTCAGCAGGGCCTGGGCCAGCCCCAGCCGCTGGCGGAAGCCCTTGGACAGGGCTGCCACCAGTTTGTTACGGACCTCGGCCAGGCCGCAGGCCGCCAGCACCCGCTCGATTTCACCTTTTTCCGCCTTGGCGTCCACGCCCTTGGCCCGGGCGGCGAAGCGCAGGAATTGACCGACGGTGAGGTCGGGGTAGATGGCGACGTTCTCAGGGACGTAGCCCAGGGAGCGCCGCACCGCCAGCGAGTCGGTGACGCAATCGAGACCGTTGATCCGGGCGGTGCCCGCGGAGGGCGCCAGCGACCCCGCCAGGATTTTCAAGGTGGTGGTCTTGCCGGCGCCGTTGGGGCCCAAAAAGCCCACGATCTCGCCGGCGGCCACCTGGAAATCGAGGCGGCTGACCGCCAGGTGGGGACCGTAACTCTTGGACAGGTCCCGAACTTCGATCATTGTTTCCATGCCTTATACCATCCAGTGAGCAGTAAGCTCAGCCAAAGCTATATAGGAGTCGCACCGGGCCTTGATGCAGGACTGTTTTAAGATAATGCTTTGCAGCGACCTTACCATTTTGGGTTAGACCATAATCTCAATCGAGATGTTAACTCCGCCGGGTAAAAAAAGGCAGCTTGGGCTTCACGGGGAGGAGGGGGAAGCCTTTAGGCGCCCCCGGCCTGCCGGAAGGCCGCGACGGTTTGGGCCAGGCCGTCACGCAGGCCGACCCGGGGCTGCCAGCCCAGGTCGCGTCGGGCCAGGGTGCTGTCCAGGGCGCTGCGGCGCTGTTCTCCCGGCTTGGCGGGGCCATGCACCGGCCCCAGGGGAGAGGCCATGAGGGCCTGGAGTTCGAGATAGATGGTGAGGATATCCGTCTCTTTACCGGTGCCGATGTTGAACACCCCGGGTTGAGGATAGTCCAGGGCCAGGAGATTGGCGGCCACGATATCGCCCACAAAGACGAAATCCCGGGTTTGCAGGCCGTCACCGTTGATCCGGGGCTGTTGACCCGCCAGGAATTTTTCGATGAAGATGGCCACCACGCCGGCCTCACCCTGGCCGTTCTGGCGGGGGCCGAAGACATTGGCGTAGCGCAGGCAGACGGGGATGATGCCGTGCTGCCGGCGATAGAAGTGCAGATAATGCTCCACCGCCATTTTGGCAATGCCGTAGGGCGCCTCGGGGTGGGGCCGGTCGGCCTCCCGGGCCGGGAGCGGGGCTTCATCCCCGTACATGGCGCCGCCGGTGGAAGCGAAGATGATCTTGGTCACACCCGCCTGGGCCGCGGCCTGAAAGAGGTTCAAGGAGCCGAGGATGTTTTCCCGGGCGTCCATGACGGGATCGTTCACCGACACCTGCACGCTCATCTGGGCGGAATGGTGGATGACGACCTGAGGCCGCCAGCGCCCGATGAGCTCAGCGGTTTCCGGCGACTTGATGTCGTAAGGATAGAATTGGGCCGCGGCCGGCACATTTTCCTGCTTTCCGGTACTCAGGTTGTCCACTATGGCGACGTCGTGGCCGGCGGCTACCAGTTGGTCAGCCACATGGGAGGCAATGAAGCCGGCTCCGCCGGTGACCAGGATGCGCTTCGGTGCGGTCATAACTCTGTCCCCTTCTCTCAGTCTAATTTTTTATCATAACTAATTTTTCTGCTCAGATGCAATTTTTTCCGGCGACCAAGCAGTACCCGCGTCTTTAAAAGAATTTAGATGAATTTTGCGTCTTTCCCTGATATTATCGGCGCCATATACCGATAGCAAAATAAGGATTCTGGCAAAAAGGAGGGGGGGAATATGGTTCTTTGGGCCCGAATCGGGGGAGCAATACTGAGCTTGGTGCTTTTACTGGCGCCCTGGGCGGCCACTGGCGCCGAAACCAAGGCTGAGACCGCCAAGGTGCTCACTCTGAAAGAACTCACCGTTATGGCTTTGAAGTACAGTCCGCAAGTTAAGTCCAGCAAAAGCGATGTTACTTTCGCCAAAGAGCAGAAGAAGGAGGCCCACGGCTACCGTTGGCCCCAATTTGACGCCGTAGCCCTGGGCGGGGTGGTGACCAATGCCCGGCGGGGCGAGGTGCGCCAGGTCGGCAAAGATAAAACTCTTTTCTATCCTGATCCCGCCGGCAGTATTCACGGTGTCAACGTCTTTGGCAACCTGACGTTCACTCTCGTGCAGCCCCTCTATACCTTCGGCAAAATCGCCTACCGGGAAGAAGCCGCGGCCAACAACATCGTGATCAAAAAATCCGAGGTGGACCTGAAGAAAGGCGAGGTCATGCTCTATGTGTCCGAGGCCTACTACGGTCTGATCCTGGCCAACCAGGGCAAGGGCGCAGTGGCGGATGCCCGCACCTATCTGAAAGATACCCGGCAACGCATCATCCGCCTCAGGCAGATCAACTCGCCCAACGTCAAGGAAAGCGATGAATATCGCCTGGCCATGTACGAAGGCGGGGTGGAAAAATTTGCGGCCCAGGCGGACGAAGGCTCCAAGGTGGCCTATCGGGCCCTGAAGGCCCTCATCGGCTACGGGGAAAACCAGAATTTCAAAGTTCCTGAGGAATTGCCGGCACCCACGGCCTCGCCCGGCGGATTGAATTATTATATTGAAACGGCCCTCCAGATGCGGCCCGAATTCAACCAGCTCAAGCATGGCCTGGCGGCCCGGCAGTTGCTGGTGGACGCGGCCAAGGCCGATCGCTATCCGTCCTTCTTTTTTGCAGTATTGGGTCAGGTGGCCGGAGCCCCCGGCCGGGATTACAACCCCGATCCCTATGTCAATGACTTTTTTAACGGGGTGGGCGCCTTGCCGGCCGTGGGAGCCCAGTGGCACTTTGATTTCGGCATCCTGAAAGCCAAAATCGGCCAGGCCAAAGCGGAACTTGACAAATTGCAGCACGACGAAAAAACCGCGCTCATGGGTATCCCGGTGCAGGTGGCCAAGGATTACGGCAAGGTCCAGGAGAATTACAAAGGCTCCATCGGCACGGAGAAGGCGTACATCAACGCCCGGCGCTGGCTGATCACCTCCTTCAGCAACTTCGACATGGGCTTGGGAAAAATGGATGACATCTTCCAGGCCTTTGAACGGTATGGGACATTTCGGGGCGAGTATCTGCAGTCTCTCTTTGACTACAACATGGCGGTGGCCGAACTGGATAAATCCAGCGGGGCTTACCTGAAGAACCTGCCCGTAGAAGGCAAGCCCGAGAAAGACGTCACCCCGAAGACAACCATCCAACGGGTGAACGCTCCGGCTAAGTAAGGCCGTTGGGGGTTTTTAGTTTTCGATTAAATTAAAGAGACATCAATAAGTTACTCAAATCAGGCGGACCTGGCGGTCCGCCTGATGTATTTCAGGCCGGCCGCTATCAGGGCGTTGAACTTCATCTGTCCACCGGGGCAACGGGAAAGGCGTTAATAGGGTGGGGGGAGCCCCGGGCTTCAGCCGGCATCCGCAAAGGCGAGACGCCTGTGCCATCACTCTGTGATAATGACGGGAGGCCTCAGCCGAGGAAGAAGAGGCGGGCGTAAACCAGCGCCGGGGCGGCAAAGAGGAGGCTGTCCAGGCGGTCCAACATGCCGCCGTGGCCCGGGAGAATTTCCGAGGCGTCTTTGACCTGGGCCTGGCGCTTGAGCATGGACTCGAAGAGGTCCCCCAACTGCCCTACCAGGGCCAGGAGCAGGGCCAGGCCGCCCAGGGCCGGAAGGCTGAGGCCGGGCAGGGCCCAGCGGCCCAGGGCAACCCCGACGAGGACCGCAGCCAGGGTGCCCCCCACGGTCCCGGCCCAGGTCTTCCCCGGGCTCACTTCGGGATAAAGCTTGGTCTTGCCGAAGGCGCGGCCGCAGTAGAAGGCCCCGGTATCCGCGGCCATGATGACCACCAGGAGCCAGAAGACCCACCACTGGCCGTCGTTTAAGTAGCGCAGCCAGATGAAATGACCCAGGAGGAAGGGGATGTAGAGGAGAGCCAGGACATTGGCCATCAGGTCGCGGCTCAAATCGGCAAGGTGACTGTAGGCGACGAGGTAGAACAGGAAGAGCACGAAGAGAATCCCCACCAGGACGAAGAGGGGACCGGAGGGGTTGCAGAGGGTGGTGGCCCGCTGGGCCGTGCAAAAGCTCAAGAGCAGCACCGATCCCAGAATGATGGCTTTGACCCGGCGGGGAGTGTCAACGTCGGGCTGGAACATGCCCAAAAACTCCCATTCGGCCAGGCCGTTGATCACCAGGAGCAGCAGGATAAAGAAGAAGTGCCCGCCCTTAAAGAGGGCCAGGAACAGGATGGGCAGCAGGATCAGGGCGGTCAGCCAGCGGCGGGCGTGCACCGGTCACTCCTTCGAGGCCATTTAGATGGATGGTGCGTAGGACGCACCCTACATCAGCCTCAGGTTGAAGAGCACAACAGTCCGGGGATTTATGCCTTCCCCATGCCGTTACCCCGGGGGACAGCCCGCGGTGGCCCTACCAGCGCGTCGGGGCTAGTCCCGGGTCTGGGGTTGCGATTTAAAGCCCCAGTAGATGAGCAGGCTGCCGCAGACCACGAGGAGGCCCAGGGCCAAGAGCTGGGTCAGGGGCATAAAGCCGAAATAGGTCGGACCCCGGTAATCCTCGGGGCTCCGGAAAAACTCCACTATGAAGCGCACCAATCCCGCCAAAAAGAGGTATAAGAGCGTCATTTGGCCGCTGTAACGTTGGCGCTTTCTGAACCAAAAGAGGAACCCGAAAACCCCGAGGGCCAGGAAAGACTCGTAAAGCTGGGAGGGATGCAGCGGCACCCGCAGCGGACAGAGGGATTCAGGGTTGGTGAAGGTGACGGCCCAAGGCGCCTGGGAGGGGGTGCCGTAGCAACAGCCGGCCATGAAGCAGCCGATGCGCCCGAAAAACTGGCCCAGGGGGGCGCCCAAGGCCAGAGAATCCAGGGTCGGGCGCCAGGGCCAACCGTGGCGGCGAATATAAAAGAAGGCTACAATCAGGGCCAGGAATAAGCCGCCCTGGAAATCCAGGCCGCCTTCCCAAAGAGCGAAGATCTTGATGGGGTTGCTCAGAAACCGCCCGGGCTCCAGGATGATGAAGAGCAGGCGAGAACCCACCAGGGCCGCCAAAATAAGGTAGAAACAGAGGTCGTAGAATTGGGCTTCGGGCAATCCCCGGCGCTTGGCTTCCCGGCCCGCCACCACAATGGCGAACAGGAAGGCCAGGGCCAGAAAGAAGCCGTAAGTATAGATGGTGATCGGCCCGATTTTAAACAGGATTGGATGCATCTGCAGTCTTCTCGTCTCTGATGATCACCCAGACCAAAACTGCGGCCCCGATGCACACCAGGCTGTCGGCGACGTTGAACGCCGGCCAATGGTAGCGCCCCCAATAGACGTCGATAAAATCCACCACCTCTTTTAAACGGATGCGGTCGATGAGGTTGCCCAGGGCCCCGGTGAGGATGAGGCTATAACCCAGGGCGGCCAGACCCTGGTCATCCGGCAGCTTCCAGATGAGATAGCCGAGGACGCCCAGCACCAGGATGGTGGTGGCCATGAAGAAGAGCCAGGGGAATTCAGACCCCCAACCGGCCAGCAGGCCAAAAGCCGCGCCTTTATTGTGGACGTGGGCCAGATTAAGGAGGCCGTGGATGACGGGCACCTGGCCATTCAGGGGCAGCTTGGCCAGGACCAGGAGCTTGCTCGCCTGATCCAGCAAGAGACCCAGCACCAGCACGGGGATGAGGATGGCTACTTTACGGGGCACGTTTTATCCTTCCAGGACCTGGCGGCAGCGAGTGCAGATCTGGGGATGCCGGGGATCTTCTCCGACCCCGGGATAATGGAACCAGCAACGGACGCATTTTTCTCCCGCGGCTTTCTTCACGATCACCACTAAACCAGGCATCTCTGTCGGGAGCGAGACTTGCCCAAAAAGGGCTTCAACGGGTTCGACCGTTAATGCCGCCACCTGGGCCAGGGCCTGGAGTTCGGCCACCTGGGCCTTCAGCTTATCATAAAGTTGGCCGCCCGGGGCGCCCAAAATCACCGCGGCCTCCTGGGCAGTCGTCACGCGCTTTTCTTTCCTGGCCTCTTCCAGACCCCGGTTGATTTCGGCCCGCACCTTGAGCAGGAAGTCGTATTTGGCCAGCAAAGCCTCGTCGGGAAAGCCCGGCGGCGGTTCGGGAAAGGCCCCCAGGTGGACGCTGTCGGGGCGGTCCCGGCCGGGGATATACTCCCAGATCTCGTCCGCGGTAAAGGAGAGGATAGGGGACATGGCCAGGGTGAGGCCCAGGAGCAGGTCATAGAGAGTGCTCTGGGCGCTGCGGCGCTCAGGGGAATCCGCTTGCGAGACGTAAAGGCGGTCCTTCAAGATATCCAGGTAGATGGCGCTGAGCTCCACCGCGCAGAACTGGTGCAGGCGGTGGAAGGCCTGGTGAAATTCGTAATCCTGGTAAGCCCGTTTGACCCGGGCCAGCAACTGGGCCAGCCAGGACAGGGCCAGGCGGTCCAGCTCCTGGCGTTGCCCCGGCTCCAGCCAGTGGCTCTCGGGGTCGAAGTCGGAGAGGTTCCCCAACATGAAGCGGGCGGTGTTGCGGAAACGCCGGTAGGCATCGGCCAGTTGCTTCAGGATGTCCGGGGAGAGCCTGACGTCATCCCGGTAGTCTTCGGCGGCGACCCACAGCCTCAGGATCTCGGCGCCGTAGCGGTCCATGACTTCCTGGGGGGCGATGACGTTGCCGAGGGACTTGGACATCTTGCGGCCGTCGCCGTCCACCACGAAGCCATGGGTCAGCACCCCTTTATAGGGGGCGTGGCCCCGGGTGCCCACGCAGGTCAGGAGGCTGGAGTGAAACCAGCCCCGGTGCTGGTCCGAGCCCTCCAGATAGAGGTCGGCGGGCAGGGCCAGGCTGGGGTTAGGCTCGACTACTGCGGCCCAACTGACGCCGGAGTCGAACCAGACATCCAGGATGTCGGTCTCTTTTTTGAAATCAGAGGCGCCGCAGGCACACTTGGCGCCCGGAGGCAGCAGTTCGGCGGCGGGGATATCAAACCAGAAATCCGCGCCTTCAGAGCGCACCCGCTGGATGATAGTCTCGAGAATCTCCGGAGTCAGGAAGACCGCGCCGCACTCCCGGCAATGAAAGGCGACGATGGGCACGCCCCAGGCCCGCTGGCGGGAGATGCACCAGTCCGGGCGCCGCTCCACCATCTGGTAGATGCGTTCCCGGCCCCAGCGGGGAATCCAGGTGACCTTATCGATGGCGGTCAGGGCCTTCAGGCGGAGGTCGTTGGCCTCCATGGAGATGAACCACTGCTCGGTGGCCCTAAAAATGATGGGATGCTTACAGCGCCAGCAGTGAGGGTAGCTGTGGGTGATGTCGTAGGCCTTCAGCAATTTGCCCCGTTGGCGCAATAGTTCGATAATGCCGGGATTGGCGTCCTCTACCTTCTGGCCGGCAAACTCCGGGACTTCCTGGGTGAACTTGCCATAGTCGTTCACCGGCGAATAGGGTTCCAACCCATATTTACGGCCGCTGTCGTAGTCCTCCTGGCCGTGGCCCGGGGCGATGTGCACCAGACCGGTGCCCGCCTCGAGGGTGACGTAGTTGGCCAGGATGACCTGAGAATCCCGTTCCAGCCAGGGGTGGCGGCAGAGGGCGCCTTCGAGTTTGCGGCCCTTGACCCGGAGGACCTCCCGGCCGGTAAGCCCCCAGGTGGACAGCAAAGCCTCGGCCAACTCCGCGGCCAGCACCAGGACTTCGCCGCCCACGTCCACGGCGACGTATTCCAGGTCCGGGTGCGCGGCAATGGCCAGGTTGGCCGGCAAGGTCCAGGGGGTGGTGGTCCAGATGACCAGGGAGACGTTGGTCAAGCCGCCTAACTCGGGCACGGCTGAGGGCGCCGTGACCAGGGGAAATTTCACAAAGATGGTGGGCGTGCGGTGGTCTTCGTACTCCACTTCGGCTTCGGCCAGGGCGGTGAGGCAGGTGGCGCACCAGTGGATGGGCTTTTTGCTCCGGTGAATGGCCCCACTGAAATAAAACTGGCCGTACTCCTCGAGGATTTCGGCTACATAGGCGTGGTTCATGGTGAGGTAGGGATGGTCCCAGTCGCCCAGCCCGCCCAGGCGCTTAAATTCGGTGCGCTGGATATCGATGAAGTCTTTGGCGTAGGCCCGGCAGCGCTGGCGGACCTCCACCTGGGACAGGCGCAGCTTTTTGGCCTTCAACCCCTTGTCCACCTGGTGTTCGATGGGCAGGCCGTGGCAATCCCAGCCCGGGATGTAAGGGCTGTCAAAGCCCATCATCTGGCGGGACTTGATGATGATATCCTTGAGGATCTTATTTAGGGCATGGCCCAGATGAATGTGGCCGTTGGCATAGGGGGGGCCGTCGTGGAGAATGAACTTGGGGCGGCCCTGGCTTTGGGCCCTGATCCGGCCGTAGAGGTCCATATCGGCCCAGCGTTTCAGGAACAGGGGTTCCCGCTTGGGCAAATCGGCTTTCATGGGAAAATCGGTGCGGGGCAGGTTAAGAGTTTCTTTGTAATCCATCCAGCGGCCTCCAAACGCAATTCGATAATATTAACATATCTCATTACCCCATGGAATCAATAAGGCATCAGGGATGAGCACGGGGTTACGGCAACGCCGTGCCCCCAGGGTGTCCTGAGGGCTGTGGCCCGCGCCTCCTTGACCGGAGGTAACTCTTTGGATAAAATGCAGTATGCGGCAAGGAATCAAGGCTTTTCTGCTGTCGGCGTTCGTCTTTCCGGGGTTGGGGCAACTCTATAACCAGGACCGGCGGAAGGGCGTCTTTCTGGTGCTGGGAACCAACCTGGTGCTGGGGGTGCTGTTGCTGGCCGGGATGGTGCTCTTGTCCCAGGAGTACATGGGGGTCTTCTACCCCCGCCCCCTGACCTGGGAACTGGTCCAACTGTTGCTCCTGGATACCATTTCACATCCGTTGTTCTGGATTCCCTTCGGGCTGCTCATGGCCCTCTGGGGTTTTGGCATGGTGGACGCGGTGCGGGGCGCGGGGCCCAAAAAACCGGCGGCGGAGTCATGAGGCCCGCCGATCAGAGGTCCTGAGGGCAGGAACGACCCCGGCGAGAGGCCTGGGTTTGATCACGGCGGCTTAGGTTGGAATAGGCGGTAACCTGGAAAGGCGGGCGCGGGCCCGCCTTTCTCTAGCCGCGGGACCGGTATGGCCGCGGCCAGAGACCGGATGAGGTAGGTATCATGAGACAATATATGCTGGATGAAATTGTGCGGAACGAAGGGAATCCAG
>JALNYP010000202.1 GCA_023229795.1 Syntrophobacterales bacterium | reverse complement strand
CCTTTTTATATGTAGCCGGTGATCAAACGACTTCTAAGGTTCCAGCTTGATTTTCCCGGGGGTTTGACCGGTCACCGCGCCGATGGCCGCGGCGTGGATGCCGTGGCCCTGCAGGCAGTCCAGAAACGCCTCAGCCTGGTCCGGGGCCACGGCGAGGAGCAGGCCGCCGTTGGTCTGGGCGTCACTGAACAGGTCAACCAGCAGGGGATCGATGTCCGGCGTCACTATCAGGTGTTTTTCGCAGAACCTGCGGTTGGCGAAACTGCCGGCCGGCACCAGCCCCATGGCGGCATATTCCCGGGCCGCGGCCAGCAGCGGCACCTGATGGGCCCAGAAGGTGATCTCGACGTGACTGGCGGTGGCCATTTCCAGGGCGTGACCCAAAAGGCCGAAGCCGGTGATGTCGGTGACGGCATGCACAGTCGCGCCTTCCAGGCAGGCCGCCGGCAGCCGGTTCAAGGCCGTCATGACCTCGATGGCCGCGGCCGCAGCCATCGGGGAAGCCAGGCGCCCTTTCATGGCGGTGGCAATGACCCCGGTTCCCAGGGGCTTGGTGAGGATAAGCCTATCGCCCACCCGGGCCCCGCCGTTGGTGAGCACCTTGTCCGGATGGACCACGCCGGTCACCGCCAGCCCGTATTTCAATTCCGTATCATCGACGCTGTGGCCGCCGACGAGCAGGGCCCCGGCCTCATGAATCTTATCCAGGCCGCCGGTCAGGATAGCCAGGAGCACTTCCTGGGGCACGGTCTTACTGGGGTAGCAGACAATGTTGAGGGCCGTCAGGGGCCGCCCGCCCATGGCGTAGACGTCGCTCAAGGCATTGGCCGCGGCAATTTGGCCGAAGGTATAGGGATCGTTGACCACGGGGGTAAAAAAATCCACCGTCTGAATCAACGCGATCTCAGGCGTCAGGCGATACACCCCGGCGTCATCCGACGTCTCCATGCCGACCAGCAGGTCGGGATGCGACTGGATGGGCAGAGCCTGCAAAATTTCCTCCAAAACCCCGGGAGGAACCTTGGCAGCTCAACCGGCGGCTCGGACCTGCTCCATCAAGGGCTTGTAACTTTTGTCGGTCATGCCTCTTCCTTAAAGATGGTTAAATCGTCTTTTGCGTATGCCTTGCCCCTCAGTATACCAGCTTTATCCCATCCGGCGTACAACCCCGGGTGCGCGGTTGCGAAAAGTTCCTGTAGGGGCGGTTCGCGAACCGTCGCTACAACTTGCCGTCCTGAGCCGGCCCTGGGCGGCGATGGTGCCGTTGTAGTCCAGGATCAGGTGCGTTAGCCGTAACTCCTTGAAACCGGGTATGTTTATGCCAATCATCCTCGTCTCCTCCGGCCCGCGGCGTCAGCGCGTCAGCCAGTGGCGGTTGCGCACGGTGAGGCAGGCGTAAGGGTAAATCCACTGAAGCAGGAAGAAGGCATAGTAGCTATAGATAACGCCATAGACGAACTCCAGGTCCCGCTCCAGCCAGAGGTAATAGACCAGGTTGAGCAGGGAGACCACTCCCAGGGCGGCCAGGAGTTTGATCAGGATCAGGGGATAGACTACCACCGAAGCCAGCAGCAGCCCAAAGAACAGCAGGGTCAATGGGTATTCCAGCTGGGCCAGGAAGAATTCCACAATGGGCAGGAGGCGATATTTCTCCCGGTACCGGGTAAACAGGTAGCCCAACTGGACCAGGGACTCCCGCACGTTGCCTCGCTCCCAGCGCAGGTACATCCGGCACACGCCTTGGTAAGTCTCGGGGACCAGGGTATACACCAGGGCGGTCCGCTGATAATAGGTGTAGTGGCCGCCCCGGAGGATAAAATTGGTCAGGGCCCGGTCTTCGCTGTGGTGGCAGGGCGCCCCCAAAAAGGTTTGACGCCGCCAGGCCGTGAGGTGCGGCATCAGGGCAGTGCGCCGGTAGGCCGACAGCGACCCGGGGGTGCAGACCACCGCCCGGTAAAGGGATTGAGAGGCCCGCAGGTAGTCCAGATTCACGAAGCGCACGCCCTGCATCTTGCCCATGAGACTCTGGTTGCGGTTATAGACCTTGACGTTGCCGGCCACCGCCCCGATCAGCCCGTCGTGCAGCAACGGGGCCACCAGGTGGCGCAGGGCATCCGGGGCGATGATGCTGTCGGAATCGATGGTGACGAAGACCTCGCCCCGGCCCTGGGTGAATCCGGCGTAAAGCCCCTCCTTCTTGCCCCGGTTGGCGGCAAACCGGATAGGCCGCAGGAGGTGGGGGTAGCGCCGCTGGGCTTGCTTAATATAGAACCAGGTGTCATCGGTGGAGCCGTCGTCGATGCAGATGATTTCCATCCGGTCGGCCGGGTAATCTGAGGCCGCTACGGCGGCGATGGCTTTCTCCACCATGGCCCCTTCATTGTAGGCCGGGATGATGACGGTGAGACGGGGAAACGGTCCGGCAGCCGGAGGATAAGGCTGGTAGCGGGCCCAGAGGACCGTGCGGCCAAGCTGAAAGATGAGCATCACCAGGGTGTAGACGGCTCCCAGGGCGGGAAGGCAGGAGGTGTAGGTCTGGCGGCTCAGGAGTTGCACATAGGCCTGAAAGGAGCCGAACTTGACGGCCAAAACCACGAAAACGATGACCATGGCTGGAATCAGGACTTTGAGTCCCGGGTCGATCCAGGGTAGAGAGCGCCACCCCAGGCGAGGCAGAGGCGAGCCCACCGGCCGG
>JALNYP010000201.1 GCA_023229795.1 Syntrophobacterales bacterium | reverse complement strand
ATCACCGTCCTTGATATCTTTACCGTCCGCCGGATAGGTGGGAAGATTTTCGTACTTGTAAAAGTAGTCTTTAACTTTTTTGTCTTCCGGAGTCCCGTCCGGGGTCGGCATGGTCACCTTATCTTGCCCGCCATTGTTCCACGCTTTATCGGGAACGCCGCAGTTGGTCAGTTTGCAGGTGATGCCCGACTTGCTGTCTGTTCCGTAGAGATAAAAAGTGACGATATTATTGATGTTGCCTGTACCGATGGGTTTTTCCGGTGTTCCCACCAGGAGGCTCCCGCGATTTTCCACGAGGATGGATTTGGCCCAGAAATCGATGGTGGCATCAGCGAAGATGAGCTTGCCGCCGCTGTGGATATTGACAAAACCATAATTATAGATTCCCGCTGCCACGCAGTAGGGCTTGGTGACCTCGAAATCCGCCCCCGTTCCGGGCGGCAAGGGGATGCACTCCTCGGCAAGGGCGGCCGTGTTCAGAGGGCAGAGCAACAAGGCCATTAACATCAATGACCGGGCAACCGCCTTCAGGAACGGAAATGCACCTTGAGGTACGCCCTTAATTTTCATCTTCATTCCTCCTTACAATTTACATGAAAATCCCCCCTTCCCCCCTTTAGAAAAGGGGGGTCAAAGAGCAAGTCTTCCTTTACCAAAGGGGGTCAAAGAGCAATTTCCCCTTTGCCAAGGGAGCAAAGAGCAAGTCCCCTTTTACCAAGGGGGGGCAAAGGGCAAGTCCCCCTTTTCTAAAGGGGGATTCAGGGGGATTTTTGTATTTCTTTATGCCCGCTTTGGGCATGGGTGTTAGTTTGTTAAAAAAGCTTATTTCTGCCCCGAATAGGCCCTTCCCTCAGGTCTTGCCAGCCAGGGCTTGATGTTGATGCCTTGTTCGATGTCCCCCATGATCATGTTCAGATCCGGGGGGGCCTTGCCCCACCAGTTGTTCCGGGCGTCGATATAGATGGTCGAGCGGGACTGGGCGGCAAAGTCATTGTTGAAAATGTTGTTGTTGCTGAACCGGGGCCGGGCGTTGCCGACGACGGTAATGGCCCCTTCCCCCCGGTTGTCCGTCAGGGTACAGAAGGAAACCGTCGGGGCGGCGTCATTGCGGCAATAAATGCCGCTCTGGGCGTTTCGGGCTATGAGGCTGTAGGAGATTTCCGGCGCGCCATAGACGATATCCAAAGCAATATCGGCATATTGGATAATTGCATAGCTCAGGGCCGAATTGACGGTTGTTTTCCTGCCCCATCTGACGGCGCTGGCATAGAATCCCGGTGATGGCGAGGCGGCGGAGGCGGTAAAGATGATGGGGGTCTCCGGGGTGCCCTTGGCGATGATGCCGCCGTCTTCCACGACAATGACCGTGTTCTGGTCATAGCGCAACACCACCCCCGGTTCGACGTAGAGGGTGGCCCCGTCTTTGATGACCAGATTCTTTACGATCCGGTAGGGGCTGTTGGAAAGGATCAGATGCGCGTCGGTCTTGATGGCGCCGCCCAGTGAGGAACCGAGAATGGGCAGGGCCGTAGGCTTCCCTTCCGGGTAGGGGGCGCTGAGAACGGACCGGATATCGATCCGGCCCTTCAGCGTGGCAAGTATTTCCAGTCCCTTGGCCGTTCCCCACCAGTTATTCAGTGCCGAGACGGATTCGCCGGTCATGGCCCCGGCGAGGTTGTAAGGCCGGTTGTCGATGATGTTGTTTTCCGTGACCGTGGCCTGGCTGTTTTTGACGTCGATCCCGGCGGCGCCGTTACGGGCGATGAGATTACGGGAGATGGTCGGGGCGGCCCCTTCCACGAGTATTCCCTCCTTGAGGTTGTCCTGAATCCGGTTTTCCGCAAGGACCGGCTGGGCTCCTTCCGTAATGATCACGGCCGGTCCCGTGTTTTTCAGGATGGTGTTTTTGATCAACCGGGGTTTGGCGAAGCCCCCGGAGATCCGAACGGCCGTGCCGTTGAGCGATAGTTCGCAGGATTCGACCAGGGGCGATGCGGACTGGAGGGTCAGGCCCGTGGCGGCGTTTTGGATCCGGTTGAACTTGAGGGAAATCTCCTTCTCCTTGACGTTGCGGAAGACGATCCCCTCCCAGGACTTTCCCGGCGTCGCCGTATCCCAGGAGATTACATGTTCCCCGTCCCCCAGGGCGACGAGACCCCCTTCGATAACAAGGGCGGGACCCCGGGAGCGTATCTCCGTCCCCGCCTCGATGGTGAGGGTGGCCTTGTCCTTGATAATTACAGTATTTTCGATAATATAAGGGCTGGCCCCGGCGTACCAGGCGGTGTCCTTCTCGATGACCCCGGAGACGGGCGTGGGTCCCGGGGCGACGGGAATGCCTCTCCCTGCGGCGCGGTCGCTTTCGTTCCCCGCCAGGTCGACGGCGCTGACCTGGTAATAGTAAGTCTGGCCGTTCACGAGTTTTTCATCCCGGAATTCCGTGACCTCCGTCCGGGCGATTTCCTGGTAGCCGCTGAGGGGCGTCAGGCTCCGGTAAACCCGGTAACCGGCCAGGTCGGGATCGGCGGACTTTTCCCAGGAGAGGAGCACGGCGGCATTCCGGCCGACGAGGCGCACTGATTTTGGTTTATCCGGCGGTGTGGTCTTCAGGGTCACGGAGCCGACGGCGTCCACCCACTGGGAGGTATTGCCGGCGTCATCGGCCAGGTAGCCCGTGATGATCGCCTTCCGCACGT
>JALNYP010000200.1 GCA_023229795.1 Syntrophobacterales bacterium | reverse complement strand
CACTGCCGCGGCTACGAAGAGCAGGACGAGTGGACCGTGGCTACCTGGCGGCAAGACCAGGGGGTGGACAGGTACGACGAGATGAACCGGGAATGGAAGCTCATGATGCTGCGCCGGGCCGAAGATGGCGGGCCGGTTACCGATGAGCGGGGCAACAAGCTCTTCGCCATGGTCTTGTACGACCTGGATCAATTCCGGAACTTCGTCTTCAAGAGCCGTTTCCTGACCATCTTTAATGTGGACGACGACGTCAAGGAGCTGATCTGGGACGATGACGAGGAACTCCTGAAGTTCGGGTATAAATACCTCAAGAGTGCCTTGAAGATCGAGGACACCCTGGAGGTGAAGCAGCCTCTGGGCCCGGGCCCCGGGTCCACCACCATGACCTTCTGAGCCCCGCCGGCTTAATTTTCCGGCTCGGAGGCGCCGGCGCCGCGGCCTGTCCCGGCCCCGAGACCGGCGCTTCCTACAAGCCTTTATCCGGCTGAGTTGACCATCTCGCCGGCGACTTGACCAGGAGGCAACCTGACCACAACCTTAGAGCGCCAGGCTAGTGCGGCGGAGATTACCGAGATCCTGCATAACTACCGGGTGGTGGCGGTGGTGGGGCTCTCCGCCAAGCCCGACCGGCCCAGCTATCGGGTGGCTCAATATCTTCAGGAGCATGGCTACCGCATTGTGCCGGTCAATCCCGGCTGCCAGGAGATTTTGGGGGAAAAGTGCTACGCCGGTCTCAGGGACATCCCCTTCCCGGTGGAAATCGTCGACATCTTCCGCGTCGTTGATGCGATCCCCACGATCGTGGCTGACGCCATCGCCGTGGGGGCCAAGGTGGTGTGGATGCAGCAGGGGCTGGAAGAACCCGACTCGGCCCGCAGAGCCAAACAGGCCGGCCTCCAGGTGGTGATGGACCGCTGCCTGAAGATCGAACATGGCCAGCGCCATCTTTAAGCGAGCCAAAATCCGGGTGGGGCGCCCACCTGTTTGCTGTTAAGGAGTCGGACCGCATGGAAATTACCCTGTTCAATAAAAATGGCAAGCCTGCGGCCTATATCGCCGATGACGGGGAGACCATCTATCTGTGGGACGGCCGCCCCGTGGCCTATGTCTCCGAGGACAAGGTGTTTGACTGGAACGGTAGGCAACTGGGGTGGTTTAACAACGGCACGATCTTTGACATCTATGGCCTGAGGAGTGGTTTTATCAAGAGTAAATCCCCCATAGCCACGGAGATGGAACCGCTCAAACCCCAGAAACACCTGAAGCCGGCCAAAGGGGAAAGACAGACCCACGTATTGAAACCAGTTTTGTGCTATGGGTACTCCAGTAAAAATTTGGAGGACCTCCTTGAGGCAGGGTCCCAGCGCTGATCGTTTCTTGATCCAGGCAACCGTGCTTTTGATGCCGTGCCGCCCCGAAGGCCAGTAACCAGCAGCGCCAACCCAGGCCAGCAGGCGGCCCGATCCCGGCAAGACCTACCTCCGATTGGGGTCACGCAGTGCCCCTGATTGCCGCGCCAGTTTTTCCCTCCAACATTTCCCGCTTCGCTATGGCCTCGGAAAGCCGTGGCCTCAAGGCCAACCTCAGTCTCCCGGAAGAATAATGATTGAAAATCCCTACCTTATGGCTTATGGTGGAATTAGGTAGACAAGACGCCATGGCCAAAGAAAGCGTTGAGAAGCGATATGAAAAGCACGGGCGCATAAAGCCCTGCGTGCTCACCCGGGATGACATCCTGGCGTTAACGGCGATAATCCAGCGAACCTTCACGAAGCCGGAAATCGACCGCTATTTTCGCATCTCCACAGTCCTTAATCACACCCGGGTTTTTTCCAGCTCGGCCGAGCAACTCTTGAGCCTGGAAGAATTGGGGGACCGGATGGCCGACCTGTCGTTTTGGATCGAGGGCTGGGACCAGAAGACCCGCTTTGATAAGAATATCCTGCTCGATTTCAGCAAATATTCCATCCAACTCAATGTCGAAGGCACGGATCCGGTTTGGGTATACGACACCTATAACAGCATAACCAATTATTTAAAAAAGAAGACTGCCTGGTATGGCCCGATTATTATTATGGAAAAAGTTATTCTATTTTTTATTACCATTATATTAATTGCCAATATCGTTATTGCAGTTAAGAAAGGTGACCCGTCATATTACTCAGATAAGCTCGGGTTATTGGTCCTATGGATATTTTTAGTCTTCTATGACACCAGAAAGATTTGGCCATACTCCAATATCCGGCTGAAAGAGGATAAAATTTACTTAACCAGGGAAAATGTCAGCATGTTGGTCATGATTCTCGTGGTCATTTTGGCCATATTCGGAGGGACCGTTCTGCCGTTCATGCGCTAGTATCGTGTCCCACAGATACTTTGCAAAATGTTGGCCTCAATAACTCCCCCTCCCCCATCAAGGGGGAAGGAGAAAAAAACTTCAACCTTTTGTAAGATAATCCTGGGACGATACACTAGAGTTTGAAGGGACGGCCGGCCACCAAGATCAGCCGGGGGCGAGGTGGGGCCCTCGGGACCTGCCGGGCCGGAGCCCGGGAGCAACACGAGCGGCGTAGTCCAGGGGACGCGGATGCTGGCCAAAGTGAAAAGCGGGGCCCTGCTGGGGGTGGATGCCTACATCGTCGAGGTGGAGGTGGACCTGGCCCCGGGTCTGCCGGCCTTTACCACCGTGGGCCTGCCCGAGACCGCGGT
>JALNYP010000199.1 GCA_023229795.1 Syntrophobacterales bacterium | reverse complement strand
GGGATCCCCTTTAATATCCCCAGCAATCCCAATGAAAATACTTGGGACAGTGTCGTCGGCGATGCAACCGGCCCCAAGACCATAACCATCCCGGTCAACCGCGCCAACGTCCGAGAAGTTCACACCCTGTTTAATTGCTGTTGGGGAAGTCCTAACCTGCAATTGACTACCCTGGATTTCTATTGGTCGGGTGGAATAGTGGACCACAAAGTTCTCATCGCTGGGGTGGACATCAGGGATTGGTGGGAAGCCGGCTGGGTCGATACTATCTCTCTCCCTACCGTGGAGGTGTACAGCGGCATCGGCACCGATGAACCTCATTGTCCCACCCGGGTGGATAAGCAAATCTTCACTTTTTCCCAGTCCTCTTACGCCGGGAAAACGTTGGAGAAAATCGTGGTGACCGACAACGGCGCCACCGGCGTGTACCGGGCCTTCCTTTATGGGCTCACCGTAGGCATTTCCCCCAATGCCGGGCCAGCCATTTTCTTGCTTCTGGATCAATAGCGGTTATTGGTTGGCTCCCCCTGGGGGAAAAGCTCTGCCCTTTGTTCTCGTTCCCAAGTTTAACTTGGGAACAAGTCGAAAGGACGTCTTGACGTCATAGCGTTAAGATGATACAATAACGCTATGAAACCCTCACCGAAAAGAGCCACGATTTACTTCGATCCGGACCTGCACCGGGCTTTGCGGCTCAAGGCTGCGGAGACGGACCAGTCGGTTTCCGATCTGGTCAATCGGGCGGTAAAGCTCAGTCTGGCCGAGGATGTGGAGGATTTGGCCGCCTTCGAGGCGCGGACCCACGAACCCGACCTGCCTTTTGAGGATGTCTTGAAAGATTTGAGGCAGCGTGGCAAGATATAGGCTGCTGATCAAGTCTTCGGCGATTAAAGACATCGAAGCCATCCCGTTGAAGCGGGATCGCCAGCGGGTGGTCGAGCGCATCAGCAAGCTGGCTGAGGACCCTCGTCCATCGGGAAGCGAAAAAATATCAGGGCAGGATAAGTATCGGGTGAGGCAGGGACGTTATCATATCCTTTATGCCATCGAAGATCAGGACCTGATCGTGCAGGTAGTCAAGGGTGGCCATCGGAAAGACGTTTACCGATAGGCATTTTTTTATCTCGTTCCCAAGCTGAGCTTGGGAACGCCCCTTATCCCGCCAAGCTGAGCTTGGCAACCGTTTTCGTTCCCAAGTGCAACTTGGGAACGTGTGAGAAACTTTGAACTTTGGACTTTTCAAGGCAATATCAAGATGAAAACCCGGCTCGACCAACTCCTGGTGGCGCGGGGCCTGGCCAAGAGCCGGGCCCAGGCTCAAGCCCTGATCATGGCCGGCCGGGTGGCGGTGGAAGGCTTAGCCTCACCCAAGGCCGGCGTCCTGGTGCCGGAGGCGGCCCGGGTCACCGTCAAGGAGTCGCCCCCCTTTGTCAGCCGGGGCGGCGAAAAACTGGCCGGCGCCCTGGACCATTTTGCGGTCTCCCCCGCGGGCAAGGTGGCCCTGGACACCGGCGCCTCCACCGGGGGCTTCACCCATGTACTCCTTACCCGAGGCGCCAGCCGCGTCTATGCCGTGGACGTGGGCTACGGGCAGTTGGACCTCAGCCTCAGACACGACCCCCGGGTGGTGGTGCTGGAGCGGGTGAACATCCGGTACCTGCCCGCCGAAACCATCCCCGAGCCCATTGACCTGGCCACCCTGGATCTGTCCTTCATCTCCCTGACCCTGGTGCTCCCGAAAATCCTGGAACTGCTTCGGCCCGGGGGGGAGATCGTGGCGTTGGTGAAGCCCCAGTTCGAAGTGGGCAAAGGCCAGGTGGGCAAGGGCGGGGTAGTAAGAGACCTCCAGTTGCAGCAGGCGGCGGTCCAACGGGTGGCCGCCGCGGCCGCGGCCCTGGGCTTGCAGGTGAGCCCGGCGTTCCCCTCGTCCTTAAAGGGTCCAAAGGGTAATCAAGAATATTTTCTATATGTTATCCGTCCAGGGGCCGCGGCGGATTCTCTTGACAAGCCCCGTGACTCATCTTAAAATTTATAAGATAAAGTAGTCTAAAAAGAGAGACTAAAACCTGAGATTTTTCCTGCCGAGGGCCGGGAAAATGCCGGGTTGGGAGCAAACTTATGGAAAACCGCATCAAAACCGTGCTCTTGCTGGCCGGTATGACTGCGTTCCTGATTGTTATCGGGAGGCTGTTGGGCGGGCGAACCGGCATGTACCTGGCCTTTATCCTGGCCGTGGGCATGAACTTTTTCAGCTACTGGTTCTCGGATAAAATTGTCTTAAAGATGTACCACGCCCAGGAAGTGACGCCCGCGGACGCCCCTCAGCTGCACCAGATCGTCGATGAACTGGCCCGGGAGGCGAACATTCCCAAGCCGAAAGTTTATATCATTCCGGACGACTCCCCCAACGCCTTCGCCACAGGCCGCAACCCCGAGCACGCTGCGATCGCGGCCACCGAGGGCATCATGCGCCTGCTCACCCCGGCGGAGCTGAAAGGGGTGCTGGCCCATGAGATGGGCCACGTGCGGAACCGGGACATCCTCATCTCCACCATCGCCGCCACCATGGCCGGGGCCATCATGATCCTGGCGGACATGGCCCGGTTCGGGGCCATCTTCGGTATGGGCGGCCGGGACAACGAAGAAGGCCCCGGCATTATCGGGGTCCTGGTGATGTCCATCATCGCCCCCATTGCGGCCATGCTCATCCAGA
>JALNYP010000198.1:1737-2734 GCA_023229795.1 Syntrophobacterales bacterium | reverse complement strand
GCAACCGGGGACGGGCCATGGTGTAGGTAGGCAGAATTCGGGAAGGCCAAGGCCGTTGCCGCAGGTTTTCCAGCCATTCCAGGTCCAGGGGCAGCAGCGGTATGGTCTGGGGCCGGAAGACCGCACCGGAGATCAACTGATGGTGGAAGAGCATGATCCGTTCCACGCCCCCGGGGCCTTGCCAAGCTTCAATTTTCAGCAGTATCTCCTGAACCCGGGAGGTGATGCCACTGAGGGAGCCGGGAACGGCAAAATAAGCCTCTACTTTCTCTCCCGCCTCCTCCAGACGGGACAACGCCCGGTCCCCAACGGCTATGATGGACCGGTTTCCCTGGCCCACCTGGAGTTTTTGAAATTCGTCCAGGGCGTGAGAGACTATCATCTCATTGAATTGGCCGCACATGCCCAATTCGGAGCCGAAGATAATGGCCCCCAAACGCCCGCCGGCCGGCGGGGGCGGCTGAAAGCTATTCTTGTGGCTGCTACGCAACACAACCTGCATCCCCATCTCCACGGTGCGGCTATATTGGCGCAGGGACTCCACCGCCTTTTCATACTGGCGGATGCTCACTGCGGCGAGGGTTTTCATGGTTTTCACCACTTCCCGCAGGTCTTCCGTGACCACAATTTTTCTTCTTAACGACTCGATGGTTTCCATTACCGTCTTAAGGTAGCCATAGCCTTTTGCTTGCGCAGGCCGAAGATAGAAAACCTGTGCTGTCAATTTATTAGGCCAGGGACTCGATGGCCTCCCGGACTTTATTCAGAATGAGGTCGCGATCCGCGCCTTCGAGGCTCATTCCGGCTTCGATGCGCTGACACAGGTCAGGGATATCCTCACAGAGCATGCGTCGCACCGCCTTTTCCGCGGTCGCCACCTGTTCCAGGGGGACCGCGTCAAACAGTCCCTGGGTCACCGCCAGCAAAACTGCGATCTGCTGCGCCACCGGCATGGGGTCGAACTGGTTTTGCTTGAGGATTTCCCGGACGCGATAGC
>JALNYP010000198.1:0-1727 GCA_023229795.1 Syntrophobacterales bacterium | reverse complement strand
AAGGGTCTTGCGGGTGCGCTCATCCAACCGGGTGCCGAACCGGGAAAAAGCTTCCAGCTCCTGGAATTGAGAATATGTCAACCGCAGGTCCCCGGCCACGGCCCGGTAGGCGGGCAATTGGGCCTTGCCACCCACCCGGGATACCGACTTGCCCACATCCACCGCTGGAAAGATGCCTTTCTGGAAAAGGCCAGGGGTCAGGTAAATTTGTCCATCGGTGATGGAGCTGAGGTTGGTGGGAATATAGGCGGCGATGTTTTGGGCCTCGGTTTCCACGATGGGCAGGGCCGTCAGAGAGCCGCCGCCGTGTTCCGGCCGCAGGTGGGTAGAGCGCTCCAGCAGCCGGGCATGAATATAAAAGATGTCCCCGGGATAGGCCTCCCGGCCGGGAGGCCGCCGCAGCAGCAGCGACAGCTCCCGGTAAGAGCGGGCGTGATTGCTGAGGTTGTCATAAATGATCAAAACATCCCGCCCTTGCTCCATGAAAAATTCGCCCATGGAAGTGGCGGCATAAGGCGCCACAAAATGGAGCCCTGGCAGAGCTTCCCCAGGGGCCACCACCACGATGCAGTAGTCCATGACCCCCTGTTTGCGCAAATCGGCAATCAGGCCTGCCACCGCGGCATCCCGTTGGCCGATGGCGCAGTAAATGCAAATAACATCTTGATCCCTTTGATTAATCAGGGTATCCAGGACGATGGCGGTCTTCCCCGTCGTCCGGTCCCCCAGGATCAGCTCCCGCTGACCCCGCCCGATGGGGACCAGGGCGTCCACCACCTTCAGGCCCGTCTGCAAGGGGACGGTTACCGGAGCGCGCGCCATGATGGGCGGCGCTTCTCGTTCCACCGGGCGGCGCTCCAGGGTGCGAATGGAACCCAGGTCGTCCAGGGGACGGCCCAGGGCGTCTACCACCCGGCCAAGCAATGCCTCACCCACTGGCACATCCAGGACCCTGCCGGTGCGTCGGGCCTCGGCGCCCGCCTGCAAATCTCCCGTTTCGCCCAGCAGGATCACCCCAGCTTCGCTGGGGTCCACGTTGAAAGTCACCCCCAGCAGCCCTCCGGGAAAGCGGATTAGCTCCTCGGATCTGATTCCTGGCAAGCCGGCTACCAGGACAATGCCGTTGCCCACCGCGCGGACGCGGCCCACCTCCTGGGTCCGCAGCCCGGGCCTATGGGCGCCCACGACCTGGTTCAAGACCGTGATGGTGTCGTCTAAAACTGCCTGGATTCCCTTGCCCGCTTCGGTCATGCTCCCCCTCTCTTCCCCAGTTCTTCAAAGGCCTGAGAGAGATCCTCCTCCAGGGTATCCAAGAAGTTGCCCAGGCTCCAGGCGATCTTGCGAGAACCGGTGACCACCTCTATGCCCGCCAGCAGTTCCCCGGAGGTGGTGAAGCGCAAGGCCAGACCCTGGCCGAACTGATTCCTTAGTTGGGTTGCGTATTCTTCCCGGGTCTTCTCGGGCAGGTCAAATGCGATGGTTACCAGCAATTCGCCCCCCGCGGCTTGGACAGAATCCTGGATGATCTGCCGCTCTTTCGGGGCCATTTGTTGCAGGCGGTCCAGCAAAACCATAAGCAGGCGCTGTTCCAGATCCTGGTCCGCCATTTCCCTTAGGGCCCGGCGGGAGATGGCGAAAATCTCTTGAACCAGGCGTTGCCGAAGGTTTTGGAAAAAGGTGTCCTTCTCCCGTTTCAGGGACTCGGCCCATTTTTGTTGGATTTGAGC
>JALNYP010000197.1 GCA_023229795.1 Syntrophobacterales bacterium | reverse complement strand
GGCGATATCAAAATTGCCGGTGAAGGCCGATCCGACGCAGAGGTAGAGGGTCTGGCCGAATTGCTGGCACACGCTCTGATAGTGCTGATACCGCTCAAAAGTGGAGGCCTGGGCGGTGGTGACCTTTCCCCCCTGGCGCATCAGGGCGTAGATCTCGGCCGGGGCGTGCAGGCTTTCCGGCCGGCTCTGGTCCTGGGCGAGGATATAGCTGTCAAGCAGGGTGATGCCATGGCGTCGCGCCATCTCCCGGCTCAGGGAACCGGCGCCATCGGTCATGATGTGGACAATCTGCCGCTTCTCCGGGCCGGTAAAACGGGTGGGATCGTCATGGTCCATGGCCTCGTCCGACCAGTCGACGATCTCGCCCAGCGACGAAAGCCGGTCGCGCAGCTGTTGGCGGTCAGCGGTATGGATATGGACCTTGATTCCGGATGCTGCCGGCAGCACGACCACGCTGTCACCCCATTCCGTTGGGATCTTGTCGGCTCCAGTTTGCTTGTCTCCGGTATGAATGAGGGCACTGACACAAAAACTGGCGGTGGGAGTGGCGTGGAAAGCGGCATTGATTGCCAGCCTGCCGACAAAGAGTTTGGGGATGGAGGGAAGGGCGGCGGGCTGCCCGGCAAGCTGCCGGAAAAACCCTTCAAAGAAGATATACATGGCCAGGGCCCCGGCATCGACGACGCCTGCCTGCCGGAGATCGGGCAGCATCTGCGTGGTGGCCAGAACCGCCTCCTGCAACTCTTGGCAGAGGGAAGGATAGAGCAGTACCGGATCTGTTTTCCCCGCCAGGCTGGCGGCCAGGCAGTCAAAGACATTGAGCATGGTGCCGGCCTGGGGGCGGGCCAGGGCGGCCCAGGCCTTGTCCCGCCCCCGTTCCGCATTGTCGGCCAGATCCGCAAAGCCCTCCGACTGGAAAAACTCCTGGAAAAAGGCGGCGGCGATATTGCCGGAGTTGCCGGTGGCGCAGCGGGTCAGCAATTCCAGGGTCTGTAATTTGTCGGTCTCGCAGTCGCGCAGGGGGGCGAGGCTGATGCGCAGATTGGCCCCGGTATCGCCGTCGGCCACGGGAAAGACGTTGATCCGGTCAAGGAGGTCGGACCAGGCCGACAGGTTTTCGTAGCCGCCGGCAAAGGCGTGGCGCATGGTGCTCATGGGGTCAGGAACCCGATGATGGCATCCCGGTCGTACTTGCCGTTTTCCTGCAGCGGAATGCGGTCGATGGTTTTAAGTACGCGCGGCAGGGCGTAGAATTCCAGGGACTCGACCAGGGTTTTTCTGAGCTGAGCCATATCCACCTCCGTCCCCTGGATCAGGGCCACAATCCGGTGTTCCCGGCCTCCCGGTTCGGGCAGGGCCATGACCACACAGTCGCTGACCTGGGGCACCTTTTTGATGATGGCCCGCACCTCTTCCAGATCCACCCGTTTGCCCCCCACCTTGGTCACCCCGTCCACTCGTCCCTTGAGGATAAATTGGCTCGTCCCGCATTGCTCCACCCGGTCGCCGGTGGTGAAATAGCCGTCGCCTGCCACCGGCAGTTCCGGCGAGAGAAAGGAGGAGCGGACGCAGAGGCGGTCATCTTTGATCGTCCAGGCAACCGTGGGAAAGGTGGTGAAGGAGGTCTCGCCCATTGATCTGTTTCGGGTGGCGATGCCGCCGGTTTCGGTGGAGCCGTACACCTCGACAATCCCCACCTGGTTGAGGTGGGTGAAGGCCTCATTGTCGTCCGCATCCAGCATCCCGGCGGAAGAGAAGGCCAGCCTGAGGGTGGCCCCCACCACCTTTTTCCCGCGCAGGGCTCGGTAATGCGGGGGGATGCCGGCCAGAAGGGTGGCCCCCTGTTCCTCGATCACCTTGGCAATCTCGCCGGGGTAAGAGGGGCTGTCCATGCTGACCGAGGCCCCGGAAACCAGGGGCAGGATCACGGAAAAAAGCAGGCCGTAGATATGGTAAGGGGGGACGGTGGCGACGATGCAGTCTTGTTCGGTCACCGCAAAGTGGTGGGCCAGGGCAAAACCCTCGCCGAAAAGATTCTCCCCGGTCTTTGACCAGATCTGCGGCGTACCGGTGGAGCCGCCGGTAAAGATCCGCAGCAGTTCAGCCTGCGGCGAAATCGGGATGCAGGTGGCAGGCTCCGCCGCTGTCCCCGCTGGCGGGCGGATGATGGCGGTGTCCGCCGGCAGCTCCCGGTCAACATCGCAAATGGCGGCGGTAAAGCCGGTGAGCTGCTGCATCCGGGCCAGGGCCGGGGTGGACAGGGCGAAGGGCAGAAGCAGGGTCGGGCCGCAGGGCTTGGATGACTGAAGGGCGGCCAGGAGGACCGCGGCCATGACCGCCCGGTCGTCCACAGCTAGACAGATAGAGGCACCCTGATATTCGGGAGCAGCCAGGACGGCACGCAGCCCGGCCGCCATGGCGTAGACCTCGCCGAAGGTGGTACCGGAGCGGATAAATTCCCGGCCTGGAAAGGCCGGGCCGCTCAATAGCGCCGTTATCTCTCTATTATTATTCAACATCTATCGTTGGGTTACAGAGTTTCCGTTTTTTTGTGGGAGAATAATTGTGTGATTCAATGTGGTGAAATAATTGGTTGGTAAAATCGATAAGATATTGCCCGAACTGAGATGTTGCAAAAAAGCCAGTTTGAGTTAATTGAACCATTAAGGATTTGGTGAAGGAGAATGATTCTTCAGCCAATCACGGAGCGCGTTGTTCATTCTGGTTTGCCAGC
>JALNYP010000080.1 GCA_023229795.1 Syntrophobacterales bacterium | reverse complement strand
GACGTAGATCATGTCGAGGTCATATTTTTTGATCACCCGGTTCAATTGTACGTAAATGAAGTTCTGCCCGGGAGTCGTACCCCAGTGCCCCAGCAGCATTTTCTTCACATCCGCGAGCGTCAGTGGCCGCTTCAGCAGCGGATTATCGTAAAGATAAATCTGGCCGACCGACAGATAGTTGGCAGCGCGCCAGTAGGCATCAATCTTGTGGAGCAGTTCCGGGGAAAGAGTTTTGGTCTGCATGGTTCAATTCTCCTTATTTCCACCAAGGCCGAGAACGCGGCAAACCGTCTGGGCGATCATCCATTCCTCGTCCGTGTGCAGGACGCGGACCGCAACCCGGCTGGCATTCGTGGAAATCAGGCCCGCATTGGCCGCGTTTTGTTTTTCTGCGAGTGCGATGCCAAGGAATTCCAGCCCCGCGCAAATCCGGGCGCGGACCGGGGGCGCATTCTCTCCGATGCCACCCGCGAACACCAGGGTGTCCAGTCCGCCCAACGCCGCTGCGAAGGCGCCGATCCATTTCTTGACCTGGTAGCAAAACAGCGCCACCGCTTCAGCCGCCCGCGCGTCCCGCGTTTCACGGTCGAGCAAGTCACGCATGTCGGAACTGGTCTCCGACACGCCGAGCAGCCCGGACTGGAAATTGACCATCTCGTTGAATTGCCTGGCGCCCATGTTCTCCGTGCGCGCCAGATACCAAACCAGCCCGGGATCGAGATCGCCGGACCGGGTGCTCATGGGCACCCCGGCGGTCGGGGTGAAACTCATGCTGGTGTCCACGGATTTGCCGTCACGCACCGCCGCCAGGCTGGCGCCATTGCCGAGGTGGGCAAGGATGACCCGGCCTGGGGCCGTTTCCGCTCCGGCCAGGCGGGCCAGCTCTCCTATGAGAAACGCATACGACAACCCGTGAAACCCGTACCGCCGCACCCCCTGCGCTTCGTAGCGGCGCGGGATCGGCAACAACCGGGCCACGCGCGGCAGGTCATGGTGAAAAGCCGTGTCGAAACACGCCACTTGGGGCAGGTCGGGAAATCGGCGCTGAAACGCCTCGGTCAACAGGATTTCCTCCGGCAGATGCTCAGGATCGAAGGGACTGAGCCGGTGCAGCTCCTCAACCATTTCCGCCGTGAGGCGCTGGGGCTGGCTATACTTCGGCCCGCCATGCACCACGCGATGCCCCACCGCGGTCAAGGCCTCACGCCCGCGGCGTTCCTCGAGCCAATCCATCAGCGCGCCCACCGCCACGGTGTGATCCGGCGCCGTCACTAACCGCACCAAGTTGTCCGCCTGGTTCAAGCCTTTTACCCGCAAGGTGGCCTCCGGCAGTCCAATCCGCTCAATCGCGCCCTCCAGAATCCGTCGGAGCGAGTCACCGGCCTCGAACAGCGCGAACTTGATGCTCGACGAGCCGCCGTTAATGGTCAGGATGAGTGGGTTAGCTGGGCTCATGGATGACTCCTTCGTCATTCTGCAACCCGAATGAAACCAGTTTCGCAGACGTGGACCTGTGATCCGTGTGAAGAATGCTTCGAATCCCTAAATCTGAAGCGACTTCGACGAACATCGGGGTGTTTTCGATATAGACTACCTGCCGGGCTGGCACCTGGGCGATGTCCAGCGCCAGCCGAAAGATGTCCGCGTCGGGCTTGCGGACGTGGACGAAGCAGGAGGAAATAAAAGAATCCACCAATCCGTCCAGCTTGAACTTGCGAATCCGATACTCATTCAGTTCGCGCGCTTCGTTGCTGACCACGGCGATCTTCAACCCGTGCCGGACTTTAAGCTGAGCGACCAGTTCGATCATCTCGGGGTAAGGCTGCGATTGCGCGAACATGAAGCGCCGGAACTGAGCCCGGGTGAACGACCGCTTTTGGTAGAAGACCACCCGGCCCAAATATTCTTCCAGCGTGAGCTTTCCCTCCTCGTAGGTTTCGAAGACCAGGTGATGCCGAGCCTCCATCTCGGCCAACTCCAACTGGAAGTTCGTCGCCGCCTGTTGGCGGGCCTGATGATCCCACCCGTCGGTGAGCAGGACGCCGCCGATATCGAGGAATAGCGCCTTGATGGGGATCGCTCTTTTCATTTGGCCTTTGAGGATACCAAAATAAATTAGTCATGCTGACTATCGGGCGCAACCTGATAAGAGGTTTTTGTGAGCTTGCGAAATCAACGGCGCTCCTGGACTAATCCCATGGTCAGCGCTGTCACCCCGGCAGACCATTTAAAAATTGGTATGGAAAAAGGTATAATCCACGGAGAAGGGAAAAAGTGATGTTAGATTCAGGCTTCGGCCTCAATCTCTATCGGAACAGAGGGTTGGGCAATGCATACGGATGAATATGAGATGTCTATTGGTAGGGAAATCGCCTTTTGCCGGAAAATGGTCAAGCAGTTGAAAGATTCGCTCGAAAGGCGGGAGAAGCAAGGCGGAATGACAACGGAGGCGTTTCTCCGAGCCCTGGAGGAGGAAGGCCTGTCCGAACAGCCTCCTATACAAAGCTGGAAACAAGAATATCAATATTTGCAGTACTGGCAAAAAACTTTGGCTGAATACGAGGAAGCCCTGGAGAGCCTCAAATGGCTCTGAGGCAGCGTAAATTGGCAGACTAAAAACTTATCGATTCGGGCCCTGCCGAAGATAAGGGGAAACCAGACCCGGGACCGGCAGGCGGCGTTAGTCCACACCGGTCTTGGGGCTTAAGAGATAGTGAGGCTTGATGATGGCTTTAACGAGCTAAATCCAAAGATCCCAGACCACTGCCTGGCTCTCGCCCGGGTCCACCAGGGTGATCACCAGCAGGAATAACACGATGGCCGCCGTCAGGATAACGAACTGGTTCGTCATAGCGTCATGCAAGAAGTTAAAAACTTTCTCAGGCATAAGTTTTCCTTTACCATCGGATTCTTAATAAAAAATTATGCAATTTAGATACCAATTTATTTATCTTATTGATATTGCTAAGAAAGCTGATTAGTTTAGTTATTTTAAATGTTCAGCAAGATGAACGGCATGTCCACGATTCTGGATATTCGAAATTATTGGGAAGCGAAGTCTATACTTAGCGTGGTAGGACCCAGACTTTGGGGTAGGGCGCGGCGCCCGGGCCTCAGACTCCCCCTGGCCCCCGCCTTGAAGCTGCCCACTTTGCTTGCCCTTGGTCTTGTGGTACTTTAAGGATATCGACCAGGAGATATGACCGATGTTGGAAACGCGATTCATCCCCCGATTGAACCGCCCCGTGACCAGGCTGGGCCTGGGCGCCTTGCCCATGGGTCCCCTGCAGCGCACCCTGTCCGTGGAGGAAGGCGCCCGGGTGGTGCGCGCCGCGGTGGAAGGCGGCATCACGTTCATTGACACCGCCACCCTGTACGGCACCTATGAGCACATCGCCCGGGGGCTTGAGGGCTGGCCCGGTGCGGTCACCGTGTCCACCAAGACTCACGCCCGGACGGATCGGGCCCTGGCGGCGCAACATATCGAGACCGCGCTCCGGGAACTGGGCCGGGAGCCCATCGACATCATGCTGTGCCATTGCGCCCGGGGCCGCTTCACCGAAGAGGAATGGGGTCCCAGCCTGGAGGCGCTGGTGGCCGCCCGGGACAAAGGCCTGATCCGCATGGTGGGCATGAGCACCCATACGGTGGCCGGGGTCTTGGACGCGGCGCGCCACCCGGAGATGGACGTGATCCATCCCCTCATTAACATTAAGGGTATGGGGATTGTGGACGGCGGGGTGGAGGAGATGCTGGCGGCCATCCGAGAGGCCCACGCGGCCGGCAAGTTCGTGTATGCCATGAAGGCCCTGGCCGGAGGCAATTTTGTCCCGGACCGGGAGGCGGCTCTGAGCTTTATCTTTAACACCCCCGAGATCGATGCCGTGGTCGTGGGCATGGTGACCCCGCTGGAAGTGGAATGGAACCTGCGGTTTGCCGCGGGCCGGCCTATTCCGGCGGACCTGGCCCGGGACACGGCCCTCAATACCAAGCGCCTGAGCCTGGTGGCCCTGGCCTGCGAAGGCTGCGGCGAATGCGTGGAACACTGTGAAAACAACGCATTGTCGATCGTGGACGGCAAAGCCGTGGTCGATCACGAGCGCTGCATCTTGTGCGGCTACTGCGCCCCCCACTGCTCGCGGCTGGCCATCCGCATGGTCTGAGGCCACGTCGCACTCATAAAAGTAACTCTTCTTATCTAAAGGCGGACCTAAGTGTCCGCCCTTGATTTTGACCCCCGCGCAGGTGCGCCCCTGCAGGCCGGGCTTAAATCCCCCTCGGATTTAAGACCTCCCGAAAACGTTGATATTTTCCGCTTCGATGATTACCCTTTAAGACAATTCACGGGTTCAGGTCCGGCGCTTCAGCCCCGGGTAATAATCCGTGCAACAACCTCAAGGAGCGCATACATGGAGGTCCCGCCGGTCAACCCTGCCCCAGCCCCCCTGCCGGACCGGCCCGAGGGGACTTCGGGCCGCCAGTGGTGGCGGCCGGTGCTCCTGCTGACCCTGGTAGCGGCCGTCCTGGTATTGGCCCGGGTTTTCGGCATCGCCGAGCAATTGGGGGCCTTGCGGGATTGGATCAAGAGCCTGGGAGCCCTGGGTCCCCTGGTGTTTATCCTGATTTACGTGGTGGCGGTGGTGGCGGCTGTTCCCGCGTCGCCCATCTCGGTGGCTGCGGCCGCCCTGTTCGGCTCGGTGGGAGGGATCATCTTTATTAATATCGGGGCCACTTTGGGAGCCGCTTTGGCCTTCCTCATCGGCCGGTATTTTGCCCGGGACGCGGTGGCCCATTGGCTGGGCAAAAATGAAAAATTTCACCGTCTCGATCAGCTTACCGAAGAACACGGGGCCATTATCGTCGCCCTGACCCGCCTGGTGCCGCTGTTTCCCTTCAACCTGCTCAACTATGGGTTCGGACTGACCCGGGTGCCTTTCTGGACCTATGTCTTTTGGACCTGGCTCTGCATCATACCGGGTACGGTCCTCTACGTGGTGGGGGCCGACGCGGTGTTGAAAGGCGTGGCCCAAGGCCGGGTGCCCTGGGGCCTGGCCGCGGTCTTTGGGGCGGCGCTCATCTTCCTGGTCATTATCGTCCGGATCGCCCGGCGCAGTTTGCAGGCCCGGGAGCAGCAAAGCAAGACCGACCCTGACTCGACTGCGGGAGATACACACCATGAGTGAGGCGCCGGAGCTGCTTCCCCGGGATCAATACAACGACGCCCTGGCGGCCAACGTCCATCCGCAGGATTGGGTGAATCCCGAGCCCGAGCCGCTCTACAACCTGGTGGTAATCGGCGCCGGCACCGCGGGTCTGGTGACCGCGGCCGGGGCCGCGGGTCTGGGGGCCAAAGTGGCCCTGGTGGAGCGCCACCTGCTGGGGGGGGACTGCCTGAATTACGGCTGCGTGCCCTCCAAGGCGATCATCCGTTCTTCCCGGGTGGCGGCCGACCTTAAAGACGCGGCGCGCTTCGGCATTGAGTCGCCGATGGGCGAAGCGAACTTTGCCGCGGTCATGGAACGCATGCGGCGCCTGCGGGCCTCCATCAGCGCCCACGATAGCGCGGCGCGCTTTTCTGATCTGGGAGTGGACGTCTTTTTGGGAGAGGCGCGGTTTACCGGTCCCCGCACCGTCGAGGCGGCCGGGCGGACCCTGAACTTCAGCAAGGCGGTCATTGCCACCGGCGCCCGGGCGATGAACCCGCCGGTGCCGGGGCTGGCCGAGGCCGGCTATCTTACCAATGAGACGGTGTTTTCCCTGACCGAGCGGCCCCCGCGCCTCTTGATTCTGGGGGGCGGACCCCTGGGCTGCGAGTTCGCCCAGGCGCTTACCCGCCTGGGCTGCCGGGTGACTCTGCTGCACAAATACGCGCAAATCATGAACCGGGAGGACGCGGACGCCGCGGCGCTGGTGCAAGGGGTGTTCCTTTCGGAGGGCGTCAGCCTCATCCTCAACGCCAGGGTGACTGAGGTCAAAAAGACTGCCGGGGGTAAGTTGATCCGGTATGAGAGCGGGGGGCAGCCGGGGGAAATCGAAGTGGATGAGATCCTGGCGGGCGCGGGCCGGGCCCCCAACGTGGAAGGCCTGGGCCTGGAGGAGGCCGGCGTCAACTATGATCTCCGGGAGGGGGTGGCGGTCAATGACAAGCTGCAAACCAGCAACCGCCATATTTACGCGGCGGGGGACGTCTGCCTGAAATACAAATTTACCCACCTGGCCGACGCCACGGCCCGGATCGTCATCCAGAACGCCCTGTTTTTCGGCCGCAAAAAGGTGAGCGCCCTGACCATCCCCTGGTGCACCTACACCGACCCCGAAGTGGCCCACGTGGGTTTGAGCGAGGCGGAGGCGGCCAGGCAGGGGATTGCCCTCCAGACCTTTGTGAAACCGTTGAGCGAAGTGGACCGGGCCATCGTGGACGGCGAAGACGAGGGGATGGTGAAAATCCACGTTAAGGCCGGAACCGACCGCATTGTCGGGGCCACCATCGTGGCCCGCCACGCCGGGGAGATGATCAGCGAAATCACCCTGGCCATGGTGGCCAAGGTGGGGTTGGGGAGCCTGGCCGCGGTTATTCATCCGTATCCCACCCAGGCCGAGGCCATCCGCCAGACCGGGGATTTGTACAACCGGACCCGGCTGACCCCCTCCGTCAAAAAGCTCTTACCCGGTTCCTGGCCTGGCGGCGGTGAAGCCGGGACACCGGGAAATCCCCCCACGAGAACCCAGATAGTCATAGAGATCATATCCTTAGCTCTTTGGCATGGGTAATAATTTTCCGATGGTGGCAAGTTCGGGCGACAGGGGTGCGCTCCGGCCAGGCGGCCAAAATTGGTGCAGAAGGGTAATTAATTGATTTTTCGCTTGGGGGCGCATTTACTGCCAAGCTCAGCTTGGCAAATCATTGCCATTCCCAAGTGCAACTTGGGAACGAGGGGAAAACGAGGGGAAAGCCGCGGAGGGCCGCCGAGAATGGGCCCTAAATTGCTCGTCGGGGGCGGGTCGGACAGGATGGGTTGGGGCACAATTCCGGGGCGACCGGCTCCCCTTTCGTTCACGGTGAAGCGCCAGGCCGGGGGCGGAATTCCAGCCCGTGGCCCGGCGCCGGTCATCTGGCTCATGGTGTTAGAGATTTTCAGAGGTTTTGCGCAATTTTTCCGCCTTATTCAAAGCATTCCTGATTCTCTTGATCAGTAAGTCGGCTTCGCTCTCCAGGTTCTCGCCATCTCCATCGGGTTTGTTTTTGCCCAGGTGGGGCAAGATGTTCTTAATGGCGTCATGGGGGTCCTTGAAATTGCTGCCCACGAGGAGGCTGGGGGCCCGGGGCTCCTGGACCGGCGGGAAGGGGCCGCTCTCCTGAAAGATGGCGGTGGGGGGAGCCGGCAAGGCTTTCGCTTCCCGGCAAAAGATCAGCACCTGGTCATGGCCTTGCTGCTCAAGCCTGGACGCGATGACCTCCAGGTCCAAGAAGTGACCGTTGCCTTGGCGGACCTGCCATTCCAGCTTGGCGGCCCCCTCGTCCCGGGTGATCTTCCGAAGCTGCTTTTGAGTTTCCTCGAAGCCCTGGTTGAGCAACTCGCTCAGATTTAAGCCGAGCAGGTCTTTTTGGGGGTGCCGCAATAAAGTGACCAACGACTGATTGGCTTCCATGATCTTTAAGGTGTCCGGATCGATGACCCCGATGGCTTCCGGCGCGGCGTCGAACATGGCCCGGAAGCGGCCCGCGGTGGCCGAGGCGCGTTCCTTAACGTAAAAATTGCTGCCCAGGATGAGCAGGGCCAGGATCGCCAGGATACAGGCCACCGCAATGCCGGTCAGGCGGTAGGCGCCGACCATTTCCACGGGACGGAAAAAGAAGACCGACCAGCCCGCGTGGATGGTGCCGGCAAAGGACGCCAGATAGTTGCGGCCCTCATACACTACTTTACTGCCATCCGTGATTTGTTCCGGGAAGATGGCAGGAAACTGTTCCTTGCCATATTGCTCTTGCAGGCCGGCCCGGTCCTTTTCAGCCACCGGCCACAGGCTTTTCAAAAGCATCTCGGGGCGGCTGCCCAAAAACACGACCCCCCGGGGATCAGCCAGACAGATGAGGGAATTCCCCTTTTGGCCGGCGGCTTGCAGTTCCTGGGTGACATTCTTCAGGGAGACTTTTACTACGGCCACTCCTGCGACGGCCTTACCCCGGAGGGCCCGCACCGGGCGGCTGACGTAATACCCGGGCACCTTGGACGTGACTCCCACGGCAAAATAGCGGCCGGTGTTGCCGTCGTTGGCCTGTTTGAAATAGGGGCGGAAGCCGTAGTTTTTGCCCACAAAACTATCCGGATCCTGGCGATTCGAGGAGGCGATGGTCTTGCCGCTTTTATCCATGAGGTAGCAGACCGAAGCGTCGAGGGCGCTGCGATAGCGGTCCAATACGGCGTTAGTTTTTTCCAGGTTGTCATCGGTCGGGTATCGTAAGGTATTGGCCAGACCGACGGTCTCGGCAATGGCCGTGACGCCGTCTTCCATGCGCTTGAACTCGGTATTGAGCCGGCTGACGACAATGGAGGCATACTCATGCGCTTCGGCCTTGGTCTTTTCCTGGTTTTTCTGGGCCCATTCGCCCAGGTAGAGCGTCAAGACGCTCCCCAGCCCCAGGATGATGGAGAGGGTGGTCAGCAAGACAAAAATAGAGCGGGAGCGGCGCCGGGCCTCCTGACTTTCCCGCATTTGGCGCCAGGGCAGGAAGCCGTAGCTCCCGGCCGCCATCCCAAAGGCCAGCAGGGCCTGGAGGAAATCCAGAGGCAGGCCGGTGAGCCGCTGGAAGGACGGTTGACTGAAGAGAGAATCCGGGGAAGCCAGGGAGAGCGGCGGGAACAGGGCGATGGTGAGGGAAAAGAGCGCCAGGCTGATACCGGCGGTGAGACTGCCGCCCCGTTCCCGGGCAGGAAGGCGGCGTCCGGCCATGAACAGAGCCAGAGCGGCCCACATGCCCCCAGCCAGGCCCAGGGTGTAACGGCTGGCCTGGACGATGCCGCCCCAGCCTTTCAGGCCGCCCAGGCCGGTAAGCATCAGCAGCAGCGCAATGAGCCACAGCCCCGAATCCCGGTTCTGGACCCCGCCAATCCCGGATCGGCCAAATTCGGCTAAAAACACCCAGGAAATGATCTGCAAGACGTAGCTGATAATTTTGAGAGAGGAGGCGTCTCCGAAGTTCATGGCGACCAGAGACAGCCAGGCAGCCAGTCCCTGCATTAAGGCGAACAAGCCGAACCAACGCCAGGGGAGGCGCTGGGAAGTATCTCCCCGGAACAGGCACGTAACCGCCAATACCAGTATGAAGGCCAGCCCTTTGAAAAAAAGGATGTAATCCATCTGGCCCTGGAAAAGGTCCTGGAAAGAGAGGCCCGCCATAGTCACGTCTCCTTTGCGTAGCAAATTGGTGCAGAAGCTGCATTCATGGTGATTCCTGATCTTTCGACAAAAAGGCCTCCAGAGCGCGGCGCAATTCCTCCAACTCTTCCCGGCTTTTCCGGAGGGTAAGGCTCGTGGAGGCGCGCTCGGGCTGGGGAGGGGCAGAGCCGGATTGGGGTTCAGAATCCGCAGCTAACTGCTGGCGCTCCAGGTCCTCCACTCGCTTCTCCAATTCTTCGGTGAGGCCCGCCAAGAAGTCCAATTCACCCCAGAGATTTTCCGGGTTTGCAGCTGGGGCCGCGCCCGCCGGCTTCTCCCAGAGGGGAAAAGAAGCGGTCCCGGTCACCGGAGCCAACGGGGGGGACCCGCTCTCGGCCGATAACAGCCACTGAATCTCCTGGGCCCATTGCGTAAGTTGCTGCTGGCCCTCAAGGCCTGGCCGGGTGGCGCCATGGGGGGCATGCCAGAGCAGACCCAGAAGAATTCCGAGGTCTCGAAAACCGGCCCGCAGCGCCTCATACAGGATGGTTTGGTAATAAAGCTCCCGGGTGGCTACCGGGGTCATGATGGCGTGCAGCAACTCCTGGGAGCGACAGATGTTAGGGTAAAGGTGTTCCCAGGTGGGCAAACCCGCGTCGAAGGTGGGATTCCGCCTGGAAATAGCGCCGACCTCTTCGAGGAGGAGTAATAATCCGGAGGACGGATGCCGGGGTGGTTGCTGCCAGGGAGGATTGAGCCAGCGCCAGGTCTCCCGGCTGGCCGGGTCCGGAGAAGGGGGAACCGGGATCATTCTCCCCGGCCCCAGGACTGACAGGGGAGTATTTTGGTCGCCGCCGAGGGACTCAGGAGATAAATGCCAGGTTTGGGGCAGGACCAAGAAATGGTTCTCCCAGCTATTCCCGGCCCTGGCGGTACAGGGGGACCGCCAATCTCCGAGACCGTCCAGAAATTCCTGGGCGAAAGCAGGATTCACCCTCAGCACGAAGAGCCGCGAGTCGGGCTCAAGGCGGATGGCTAAAGATACCCTGGCCTTTTTCAAGGCTAAATCAATCAGCAGGTTTGACCAGGTCGCCTGGGGCTGATCGAAATCGACCTGCAGGCGGGCGCCGGTATCATCCAACGCCACCGGAGACCAACCCACATTCTTGTATGAGGAGGCAAATTGGGCCAACTGGGTGACGTCATCCAAGTTTTTGCAGGCCTGGATGATATGATCCAGTTCCTCGGAACCTACATTGATGCGCGGATGGGGTGAAGACTCTGGGTCGGGCAGTCCCAGGGGCGGTCCTGCTTTCCTGCCGTGCATGGCAATACCTATAGGTTCACGTGGTTGGCAAGTTTAAACTTCTGAATTTGGGCAGGTCCTGAGGCCATCGGGAGCCGAGATCAGCTAAATGAAATTTTTTGATATTAAAATACTTAAATTGACCATTTTCAATTGGGGGTTTCCCTAACTTTTTCCTTCTGAAAACCTGAATCATGAGTTCTGCCTCGACTCTTGAACCATTCTTCATGAAATAATTTTGATAAACAATGAGGCTGGTAGGCCTCCCTGGTCTCGCGACAGTGAACCGGGCAAACCGGCCCCCCCTGCCCTGTCACCCTTGTGCCTCTCAACGATTAATGATTGTTTTGACCATCGAGCAATGGTCATTTCAATTATTGAGTCTTGCCCGGCCCTTTTTTATCATGCGGCATGTCCTGTACGGAGCGATTTAGCGGGTCGGCCATCGGCGCCGGCACCGGCCACCTCAGCGGCTGGGGGCGCCTCGGCGGTTGGATCTGCATTTTGGGGCTGGCCATTGGCCTCACGGGCTGTCAGCCGCGGGTTAATCAAGCGCCACCCCCACCACCGCCGCCACTGGCGACGCCGGCGCCGCTCCCCCGGCCGGTGCGCCCCACTTTTTATGTAACCATTAACCGGCTTAGTTTACGGACCTGTCCCGGCCTGGATTGCCCCAAAACCTCCACCCTGGAATTAAATGCAGAAGTGGAAAAGCTGGGGGAGGTCGAAAAATGGACTCAGATCAAGGTCAAAAAGGATGGCACCATAGGTTACGTAAGCTCACGCTATCTTGCCCCGCACCCCGTGGAAGCGGCAAAATTCGCCAAGAAAAAACCCAGGAAGGTAAAACATCGCCAAGCCGCCCGGCCTCCTGAAGCGACGGGGGAAGAGGGGGAAGCCGGACCCAAGCAGCAGGGGCCTTCTCCTCCCATCCCGAGGGTCATGTAGGAGAAGATATAACTGAAGGCGGGAGGCGCTGCGCTTTCCCGCCTTGAGCATTATTCCATCCATAGACTTCAAACCTTCTCGTCTGCCGCCCATAGAAGAGTATAAATGCCGCGTTCCACATATCGGTGGAACATCTGAAGGCGGGATGCGCTTCGCTTTCCCGCCCTACACATACGATAAAAAAATAGGGACCGGTTAGTTTATTGCGGCTCTTTCGGGGGCGGGTCGAACAGGGTGGGTTGGGGGGTCTCCCGGGTCGGGCGGCGGCGGGAGCGGGCCAGGCGGGGCAGGCCCATGGGGTCGAGGCTGCCGGCTTCCAGGTTTTCCAGGACCTCCTGGGCCCGGGCGATGACTTCCTTAGGCACGCCGGCCAGTTTGGCCACCTGGATGCCGTAACTTTGGGGCGCGGCCCCGGCCGCCAGCCGGTGGAGGAAGACGATATCGCCGGCGGATTCCGCCACCAGCACCTGGAAGTTCTGGACCCGGGGCTTGAGGCGGCTCAGTTCCGTGAGTTCCTGGTAATGGGTGGCGAACAGGGTCTTGACCCCGGCGCCGCCCAGGTCGTGGAGGTGTTCGGCCACGGCCCAGGCCAGGGCCAGGCCGTCGAAGGTGGAGGTGCCCCGGCCGATCTCATCTAGGATCACCAGGCTGCGGGGGGTGGCCTGGTGCAGGATGCGGGCGGTTTCGTGCATCTCGACCAGGAAGGTGCTCTGGCCCCGGCCGATGTCATCCACCGCGCCCACCCGGGTGAAGATGCGGTCGGTGAGCCCGATGACCGCCTCAGCCGCGGGGACAAAGCTGCCCAGGTGGGCGAGCAGCGTGATCAACGCCACCTGGCGCAGGATGGTGGACTTGCCGCTCATGTTGGGGCCGGTGACGATAAGTACCTGGGAGTCGCCGTTTAGGGCGATATCGTTGGGGACAAAACTGCCGGCGGGCAGGACCCGTTCGATAACCGGGTGGCGTCCCTGGCGGATCAAAAGCCGCGGTTCGGCCACCATCCTCGGCCGGTGATATTGGCGCAGTGCGGCCACCTCGGCCAGGGCCGCGACCACGTCCAGAACTCCCAAAGCCCGGGCCACCTGCTTAAGGCGGGGGGCTTCCTGCCCCAGACGCCGGCGCAGCTCGATGAACAGCTCGGTCTCCCGCTTAAGACGCGCCTCTTCGGCCCCCAGCACCCGGGATTCAAATTCCTTCAAATCGGCGGTGATGAAGCGCTCGGCGTTCACCAGGGTCTGCTTGCGGATATAATCCGCGGGCACCAGGTGCAGGTTGGCCCGGGAGACCTCCAGGTAGTAGCCGAAGACCTTATTATAGCGGACCTTCAGGGAATTGATGCCGGTCTTGGCCCGCTCGGTCGCTTCCAAACGGGCGATCCAGTCCTTGCCTTCCCGGCTGAGGACAATGAGTTCGTCCAGTTCGGGGTCGTAGCCGTCGCGGAAAATGCCGCCGGCCGTGAGCGTGGCGGGCGGGTCGTCCACCAGGGCCCGGCCGATGAGGTCTTGTAGTTCGGGGAGTCCGTCCAGATCGGCCGCGGCCTCTTGTACCAAAGCCGGGAGGGCTTCGGGCAGCAGGGCTTTCAGGAGGGGCACCCGGGCCAGGGCCTCTTTGACGGCCCCCGCTTCCCGGGGGGCGGCCTGCTCGAGGGCCAGCCGGGCAGTGAGGCGCTCCAGGTCACCCAGGCCTTTGAGGGTCTGGCGCCAGCGCTGGCGCAGCAGGCCGTCATCTTTATAAAACTCGACCGCATCCAGGCGGGCGTTGATCCCGGCCAGATCTTTCAAGGGGTAGCGCAGCCACTGGCTTAAGCGCCGGGCTCCCATGGGGGTGACGGTGTCGTCCAGGGTCTCCAGGAGCGAGCCCTGGCGGGCCCGGCTGCGCCAGGTCTCGAAGATCTCCAGGTGGCGCAGGGTGGCTTCATCCAGGCCCAGAAAGTCGTCCCGATGGTAAGGCAACAGGCGGTCCAGGTGGGGCAGATCGGGGGTATGGGAATCCTTCAGATACCGGAGGATGGCCCCGGCCGCGGCCACTCCCAGGGGGGTACCGTCCAGCCCGAAGCCATCCAGGAAGAGGGTGCCCAGGGCGCGGCCGACCTCACGGCGGGCCGTGTCCGGGTCGAAGGTGTAGGCCGGCACCGAGCGTCGGGTGGGCGGCACGTCGAACGGCGCCAGGGCCGGGGCCAGCACGGCCGGGTCCAGGTTGTCCGGCACCACCAGCTCGGCGGGCTTCAGCCGCCACAGTTCATCGGCCAGGGCGTCGAGGCCGGCGGCCTCGGTGAGGCGAAATTCCCCGGTGGACAGCTCCAGGAAAGCCAGGCCCCATTTAGTTCCCTTAAAGGCCACCGCGGCCAGGTAGTTGTCGGTGCGGGCGTCCAGGGCCGCGGGGTCCACCACGGTGCCCCGGGTGAGGATGCGGGTCACTTCCCGGCGCACCAGGCCCTTGGCCTGGGCCGGGTCCTCGGTCTGGTCGCAGACCACCACCTTGAAGCCCTGCTCCAACAGGCGGGGGATGTAGCTGGCCGCGGCATGGATGGGAAAGCCGGCCAGGGGGATGCGGTCCTCGCCCTGGCGGGAGCGGGAAGTCAGGGTGATATTCAGGGCGTTGGCCGCGGTCTCGGCGTCATCGAAGAAGGTCTCGTAAAAATCCCCGATCTGGAAAAGCACCAGGGCATCGGCGTACCTGTCCTTCAGCTCCAGGTACTGCCGCAACATGGGGGTGATTTTATCGGACGGCGGGCCGGTCATGACACCAACTGGGGAATCGAAGGAGGGCGGCAACGCCTGAGAGTTTCCCCGCCCTCCCGGGAAACGAGACGCCCCGGCTTATTCGGACCGGGGAGGGACCTGGGCTGCGGGAGACGCGGCCGCCGCCTCGGCGGTGCCGCTGGCCTGCTTCAATTCCCGGGCCAAAATATCCAGGTTGTGCCTGAGCTGGCGGATGGTCTGGCGCTGCTTATAGAGTTCGTAAAGGCCATACAGGGAAGAGGTGAAGACCCCCAGGAAAAACGTAAACAGGATGATGACCCAGAGATAGATGTCGGGGCTCTGGAAGGTGGCGATATAGAGATCGAGTTTGATGCTTAGCGTATGCTTGAGCATCTCCAGGTTTTCGATGATGAAGACGATGCCCAGGAGGATGATAACGGTGGAGATGATTATTTTA
>JALNYP010000079.1 GCA_023229795.1 Syntrophobacterales bacterium | reverse complement strand
TGATGCCCGGGGATAACGTGTCCATGGTAGTGACCCTGATCACCCCCGTGGCCCTGGAAAAAGAACTGCGCTTCGCCATCCGGGAAGGCGGCCGTACGGTCGGCGCCGGCGTGGTGAGCGAGATCGTCGAATAGTTTAAGGTCGGCGGGCGAGACGCCCGCCCTACCGGAATCCTGGAATAAGGATAACTACATGATTACGCCCAAGATTCGCATTCGCTTGCGATCTTTTGACTACAAGCTGCTGGATAAATCGGTGCTGGAGATCGTCGAAACGGCCCGGAGCACCGGCGCCCGGGTGGCGGGACCCATTCCGCTGCCCACGGAGATTAACAAATACACCGTGCTGCGCTCGCCGCATATCGACAAGAAATCCCGAGAGCAGTTCGAAGTCCGCACCTATAAGCGCCTGATGGACATCCTGGAGCCGACCCAGCAAACCATGGACGCCATCAGCAAGCTGGATCTGGCAGCCGGAGTGGACGTAGAAATCAAGGTATAGTTTTCTGTTTTCGGTTTTCTGTTTTCTGTAAAGGCAAAGAGCGGAATAGAAGACCGAAAAATAGCAGGAACGGAATCAAGTTTTCAGGCTCTCTGGTTTTCTGAAGTTTTTTAAACAGAAAACAGAAGACGGAAGACAGAAAACAGGAGTTTACGATGCCTGGGGGTTTAATCGGCAAGAAATTGGGTATGACCCGGATCTTCGATTCCGAAGGCCTGGCAGTGCCCGTCACGGTCATCGAAGCCGGCCCGTGCTTTGTGGTGCAGAAAAAGACCACGACCAAGGACGGCTACGAAGCCCTGCAGATGGGCTTTGACCGGCGGGCCTTGGGCAAGTGCAACAAGCCGGAAAAGGGCCACTTCGAAAAACACGGCGCCAAGAGCGGCTTCAAATATCTCCGGGAGATTCGGCTGGAGGATGCCTCAAGCTTTGAAGAGGGCCAGGAGATTAGCGTGGAGCAGTTCGAGATCGGCGATATCGTGGACGTCATCGGCACCAGCATTGGCAAGGGATTTGCGGGCACCATCAAGCGGTGGAACTTTGCCCGGGGTCCTATGGGCCACGGGTCGATGTCTCACCGGGCTCCCGGCTCCATCGGCGCCAGCGCCTACCCCTCCCGGGTGGTCAAAGGCAAGAAGATGCCGGGCCGCATGGGAAATGCCCGGGTGACCATAAAGAATCTAGAAGTGGTGGATGTGCGCCCGGACGAAAACCTGCTGGTGATCAAAGGGGCTGTACCCGGTCCCCGGCAGGGCCTGGTATTCATCCAGAAGGTCGGGTAAAACGATGCCGACGATAGATATTTATAATATTGCCAAAGAGAAAGTAGGGGAACTGGACCTCAAAGACGAGATCTTCGGGGTCGAGGTCAAGGGCCACGTGCTCCACGAAGTGGTGACCTGGCAGCGGGCTTGCCGCCGGGCCGGCACCGCCTGCACCAAGACCCGGGGCGAAGTCCGGGGCGGCGGCCGCAAACCCTGGCGCCAGAAAGGCACCGGTCGGGCCCGGTCGGGGAGCAGCCGTTCCCCCATCTGGAAGGGCGGCGGCACCACCTTCGGTCCCCGGCCCCGGAGCTATGCCTATGCGCTCCCCAAGCAGGTGCGGCGTCTGGCCTTGAAGATGGCTTTGAGCAGCAAGGTGGCCGACGGCCGGCTGGTGGTGATAGACGCTTATCCCCACGGCACCCCGAAGACCAAAGATTTCGTCAAGGTCTTGCAGGCTTTTGACATCAACCAGGCCCTGTTCATCGCCCCGGAAGGGAATACGGCCCTGGAGCTTTCGGCCCGGAACGTGCCGGGTATCCAGGTGATGGTGCCGATGGGGCTGAACGTTTACGACATCCTGAAATACGATCACCTGGTATTGCTTTCCCCGGTATTGGATCAGATCGAAGCGAGGTTGGCCAAATGAAGGCGTATCATCATTTGATTAAGGGGCCGATCATCACGGAAAAGACCCACACCCAGCGGGAGGCGGCCAATAAATTGACCTTCCGGGTGAGTCTCAAGGCCAACAAGATCGAGATCAGGAAGGCGATTGAGGATGTCTTCAAGGTCAAGGTCCTGGGGGTGAACACCGTGCACGTCCGGGGCAAGGAAAAGCGCCTGGGCAAGACCCATGGGATGCGGCCCGATTGGAAGAAGGCCATCGTCACTTTGGCGCCCGGAGAAAAGATCGCAGGTTTCGAAGCGCTTTAAAGTGGGGCCTGGGCGTGGGGAGTCAGTTTCACGCCAAGGCGCACAGCTAATATTGCATAAGGAAAAACCGAGATGCCATTAATTTCCCGTAAGCCCACCTCCGCGGGGCGGCGGTTCCAGACGGCTCTGGATTTTGCCGAGATCACCCGGAGCGAGCCGGAAAAGAGTCTGGTCAAATCCCTGAAAAAATCGGGGGGCCGGAACAATTATGGCCGGGTCACCGCCCGTCACCGGGGTGGGGGACATAAGCGGCAATACCGCCTCATCGACTTTAAGCGCAACAAGCTGGAAGTGCCGGCCAAGGTCGCGACCATTGAATATGACCCCAACCGCACCACCCGGATTGCGCTGCTCCACTATGTGGACGGGGAAAAGCGCTACATCCTGGCGCCCCAGGAGCTGAAGGTGGGGGACATGGTGGTGGCGAGCGCGGAGGCGGATATCAAGCCGGGGAACGCCTTGCCCTTAAAGAATATTCCCAACGGCACCCTGGTGCACAACGTGGAGTTGAAGCCGGGGAAGGGCGGCCAGATGGCCCGGGCCGCGGGGGCTTACGCCCAGTTGATGGCCAAAGAAGGCAAGCAGGCCCACCTGAAACTACCCTCGGGCGAAGTGCGGATGGTGCCGGTAGATTGCATAGCCACGATCGGCCAGCTCAGCAACGTGGAGCAGGAAAACGTCTCGTTGGGCAAGGCCGGACGGACCCGTTGGACCGGCAAGCGGCCGCATGTGCGGGGCGTGGCCATGAATCCGGTGGACCATCCCATGGGCGGCGGCGAAGGCAAGTCCTCGGGCGGCCGGCATCCGTGTACCCCCTGGGGCGTGCCCACCAAGGGATATAAGACCAGAAAACCCAAAGAAAGCGACCGGTATATCGTGAAACACCGGTCCAAGAAGTAGAGGGGAAAATCGTGGCCCGTTCATTAAAAAAGGGACCTTACGTGCAGGACAGCCTCCAGGCCAAGGTGTATAAGGCCCGGGAGACTCAGGATCGCAAAGTGCTCAAGACCTGGTCGCGGCGGTCCACCATTACTCCAGAATTTATCGGATTAACCCTGGCGGTCCATAACGGCAAAAAGTTTATCCCGGTCTATGTCACCGAAAACATGGTGGGGCACAAGTTAGGCGAGTTCTCTCCCACCCGGATGTTCGGGGGCCACGCCGGGGACCGCAAAACCAAAGTGGGTAAGAAATAACCATGGAAATCAAGGCGAGCGCTAAATATCTTCATATCTCGCCCACCAAGCTGCGGCTGGTGACCCGGACCATTTCCGGCAAGAAGGTGGAAGAGGCCCTGGCGATGTTGCAGTTCATGCCCCAGAAGGGGGCGCGGCTGGTGCGCAAGGTGGTGATGTCCGCGGTGGCCAATGCCGAGCAGCGGCCGCAGGTGGACGTGGATACCCTGGTGGTCAAGGGGGTCCAGGTGGATGGCGGTCCTTCCCTGAAGCGCTTCCAGGCGCGGGCCATGGGCCGGGTTAACCACATCCTCAAGAGAAGCAGTCATATTACCGTAGTCCTGAAGGAAGGGACTGTGAAATGATCAGGTTATAAGGAGGCATGGATTGGGCCAGAAAGTTCACCCCATCGGTTTCCGTCTGGGGAGTTATCGCAAATGGGATTCCATTTGGTTCGCCCGGAAGGATTTTGCAGCGCTGGTTTTGGAAGACCGCAAGATTCGTGAGTTCATCAAGGCAGATAAGGAACTCAAAGGGGCGGGGATCGCCGGACTGGACATCAAACGGGCGGCTAACAAGCTGACCATTAGAATCCATACCTCCCGGCCGGGCATGGTTATCGGCCAAAAAGGCAAGAAAATCGATGACCTGCGGCGCCGGCTGGAGAAAGTAGTGGGCCGGGAACTCGTCATCGACGTGCACGAAGTGCGCAAACCCGAGATCAATGCCCAGTTGGTGGCGGAAAACATCGCCCAGCAACTGGAGCGGCGGGTCTCCTTCCGGCGGGCCATGAAAAAGTCAGTGGGCCAGGCCCTGAAGTTCGGGGCCAAGGGCATCAAGATCCGCTGCAAGGGCCGCCTGGCCGGGGCGGAAATCGCCCGGCAGGAATGGTACCGGGAAGGCCGGGTACCGCTGCACACCCTGCGGGCCCTGATTGATTACGGCTTCGCGGAAGCCAAGACCACCTACGGGATCATCGGGGTGAAGACGTGGATCTTCCATGGCGAGGTCTTGAGCGCCGAAGAAGGCATGAGCTTCTAAACTGCGGGTTCTGGGTTTTAGGTTCTGGGTTTTGGGACTTGAGGACCCATGGTAAACGGGAAGCCGAGATCAAGGCCAGGAAGCAGATATAATCCCCCTGCTCCCCTCTAGAAAGGGGAGGAGGTCAAGGACAGAAAAATGCTTGCACCAAAACGGGTAAAACATCGGAAAGTAATGCGTGGCCGCCGCCGGGGCAAGGCGACCCGGGGCAACTTTGTGGCCTTCGGGGAATACGGCCTGATGGCTGAGGAATGCGGCTGGATCACGGCTCAACAGATTGAAGCGGCCCGGATCGCGATCACCCGCCATGTCAAGCGGGGCGGGCAGATCTGGATCAGGGTCTTTCCGGATAAGCCCTTTACCAAGAAACCGGCGGAAACCCGCATGGGGAAAGGTAAAGGCGGTCCGGAGGGTTGGGTGGCGGTAATCCGGCCCGGTCTCATCCTCTATGAGATGGCCGGAGTGGACCGGGAAACGGCCAAAGAGGCCATGCGCCTGGCTTCGCATAAACTGCCCATCCCCACCAAGTTTGTGGAGAAGGAGCAGGTGGTAACGGCGGAGGCGAAATCATGAAGGCCGCGGATTTACGCGATCTGACCCGGGAAGAACTTCAGGTTAAGTTGAAAGAGGTCTCGGAAGAACTCTTTAACCTCAACTTTCAACATAGCCGCCAGCAATTGGACAACACCGCCCGACTGGGGCAGGCCAGGAAAGACCTGGCCCGGGTCAAGACGGTACTGAGGGGCAAAGCCGGGCAAGAATAGCCTGGGAGGATTAGTCAGGTATGGAAAAGCAGCGCGGTGTGCGCAAGACCAGAATCGGTAAGGTGGTCAGCGACAAGATGGACAAGACCGTGGTGGTGGAAGTGAAGCGCCTGGTAGGCCACCCCCTCTATCATAAGATCATCCGGCGCCGGGCCCGAATCAAGGCCCATGACCCCAATAATTCCTGCCAGGTGGGAGACAAGGTTCTCCTGGAAGAGACGCGTCCCTTAAGCCGGGACAAAAACTGGCGGGTCAAAGAAGTCCTGGAGAAGGCCCAGTAAGCGACCGGGCGTGAGGATAGAAGAATGATCCAGGTTCAAACACAAATGACGGTGGCGGATAACTCCGGCGCCAAGAAAGTTTCCTGCATCCGGGTCCTGGGAGGCACCAGGCGGCGGTATGCCAGGGTCGGGGATATCATCATTGTCGCGGTGAAGGAAGCGCTGCCTCACTCCAAGGTGAAGAAGGGCGACGTGATGCGGGCCGTAGTGGTGCGCACCGTCAAGGAGACGAGGCGTCCCGACGGTTCTTACATCAAGTTTGACGATAACTCCGCGGTGCTCATCAACCCCCAGGGCGATCCCATCGGCACCCGCATCTTCGGGCCGGTGGCCCGGGAACTGCGGGCCAAGCGCTTCATGAAGATTATCTCCCTGGCCCCGGAGGTGCTCTAATGGGGTATAAAAAAGTTCAGGAGCCCGTCAAGGTCAAGTTGAAGAAGAACGACCTGATCGAGGTGACCACTGGCAAGGAAAAGGGCAAGACCGGCAAGGTCCTGAAGGTGTTCCGGGAAAAGAACCAGGTGCTGGTGGAAAAGCTTAACCTCATCAAGCGGCACACCCGGCCCAGTCCGACGAGCGGGCAGGGCGGGATCGTGGAGAAGGAAGCGCCGCTGTATGTCTGCAAGGTGAAGCTGATTTGCCCAAAGTGCGCCACTGCCACCCGTTTTCGTATGACCCAGACCGGTGAAGGCAAGAAGGTCCGGGTATGCTTGAAATGCAAGGAATTGATCGATGGCTGAAAAAGGATCTGGAAAAGACAAGTCCAAGGCGACGGGCAAGGCGCCTGCCAAGGCGGCTCCCAAGAAGGCTGCCAAGGGTGCGGAGAAGCCTGCGGCTGCAGTAGCCGAGAAGAAGTCGGCGGCGCCGCCCGCTCCCAAAGGGACGCCGCGCCTGCAGGATTATTATCGGACCGAGTGTGTCCCCCGGATGATGCAGGAGTTCAAGTACAAGAGCCCCATGCAGGTGCCGCGGGTCGTGAAGGTCGTGGTCAACATGGGGTTGGGGGAAGCCATCCAGAACATTAAGTTGTTGGATTCGGCCTCGGTGGAACTGGGGGCCATTACCGGCCAAAAACCGGTGGTCACCAAGGCCAGGAAGTCCATCGCCGCCTTCAAGCTGAGGGAAGGCATGCCCATCGGCTGCATGGTCACCCTGCGCCGGGACCGCATGTACTATTTCTTAGACAAGCTGGTCAACGTGGTGCTGGCCCGGGTACGGGACTTCCGGGGAGTCAACGAACGCGCTTTCGACGGCCGGGGCAACTATACCCTGGGCATCAAAGAGCAGATCATCTTCCCGGAGATCGACTACGACAAGATAGATAAGGTCAAGGGCATGAACATCACCATCGTCACCAGCGCGCCCACGGATGAAGAAGGGAAATTCTTACTCAAACTCATGGGTATGCCCTTCAGGAGATAAGGATGGCCAAAAAATCATTAATAGCCAAGGCAAAGCGCGAGCCCAAATATCCGGTGCAGAAATATAATCGCTGTCCGTTGTGCGGCCGGCCGCGGGCCTTTCTCCGACGCTTCGGTATCTGCCGCATCTGTTTTCGCAACATGGCCCTCAAGGGAGAAATCCCTGGGGTGATCAAATCTAGCTGGTAGGGCAAACTATGTGTATGACCGATCCCATCGCCGATATGTTGACCCGGATTCGCAATGCCGGGGGGGCGCGGTTCGACAAGGTTGACATTCCGGCCTCGCGCATGAAGATCAACCTGGCGCGCATTCTCAAAGAAGAAGGGTTTATTAAAAACTACAAGGTCATTAAAGATAATCGCCAGGGCATCTTGCGAGTCTATCTCAAGTACAGCGATCATCAGCAACCGCTCATCCAGGGCATCAAACGGGTCAGCAAACCCGGGCGCCGGGTCTATGCCGGCAATGCCGAACTCCCCAAGGTACAGGGGGGACTGGGGGTGGCGGTAATTTCCACCTCCCAGGGGGTGGTCACCGATCGCCAGGCCCGCAAGCTCAACGTGGGCGGCGAGGTCTTGTGCGAGATCTGGTAAGGGTGAAGATATGAGCCGCATCGGCAAGAAACCGGTACCTTTGCCCAAAGGGGTGAAGGTCAAGATGGAAGACGGCAAGTTGATGGTCACCGGGCCCCTGGGCAGCCTTTCGCAGGTCATGCCTCCCCGGGTCAAGATCAATATCGGGGCCCAGGAGATCACGGTGGAACCCCAGGATGACAACCGGCTGACCCGGTGTTACTGGGGCCTGGCCCGCACCCTGGCGGCCAACATGGTCACCGGGACCAGCACGGGGTTTACCCGGGTGCTGGAACTGGTGGGCACCGGCTACAAGGTGGAAGCCAAGGGCGACACCCTGGTGTTTAACGTGGGATACTCCAACCCCGTGAACTTTCCTTTGCCCAAAGGGATCAGCGCCAAGGTGGAAAAGGCCAACCGCATCGAATTCACCGGCGCCAATAAGGAGCTTCTGGGTCAGACGGTGGCGGTGATTCGCCGGCTCAGGCCGCCCGACCCGTATAAGGGCAAGGGCATCAAGTTTGCCGGCGAAGTGATTCGCCGCAAAGTGGGCAAGGCCGGCGGCCGTTAAAGGAGAATGCTGACATGAACCCCAAAGAAACGGCGCGGCTGAAGCGGAAACAACGCATCAGGAAGAAAGTCGGGGGCGGGAACCGGCTGCGGCTCTCGGTCTTCCGCAGCAGCAAACATATTTACGCGCAGATCATTGACGACGGCAAAGGCCAGACCCTGGCGGCGGCCTCCACCTTGAGCGGCGAGCTCAAGGAGCAGTTGAGCGGCTTGAAGAAAGTCGACGCGGCCAAGGCTGTGGGCAAGCTCCTGGCGGCCAAGGCCAAGGCCGCGGGTATTGAAAAAGTAGTCTTCGACCGTAACGGGTTTCTCTATCACGGCCGGATCAAGGCCGTGGCGGATAGTTGCCGGGAACACGGCCTGGATTTTTAAGTGGAGTAAGCGGTAAGCCGTGGAGGAGAGGTTTTTTTCGCTCACGGCTCACGATAAAAGGAGAACAGCTTGTTCGAGCCAGAGTCATCCGAATTTACCGATAAGGTGGTGAGCATCAGCCGCGTCGCCAAGGTCGTCAAGGGCGGGCGCCGTTTTCGGTTCAGCGCCATAGTCGTGGTAGGTGACGGCGCCGGAAAGGTCGGGGCAGGACTGGGCAAGGCCCATGAAGTCCCGGAAGCCATTCGCAAAGCCGTGGAGCAGGCCAAAAAGTCCATGATCACGATCCCCATTATCAACAGCACCATCCCCTACCAGGTGGTGGGGGAGTTCGGGTCCGGACGGGTCCTCTTAAAACCGGCTTCGGAAGGGACCGGGGTGATCGCCGGCGGGCCGGTGCGGGCCGTGGTGGAAGTGGCGGGCATCAAAAACATTCTCACCAAGTGTTTGGGCTCCCACAACCCGCACAATGCGGTCAAAGCCACCATGACGGCCTTAAAGATGCTGATGTCCCCGGAAGAAGTGTCGACCCGGCGCAATCGGCCTCTGGCGGAAATGCTAGGATAGCGGTTAGCAGTTAGCCATTAGCAATTAGCCGGGCTGAATGTTAACCGAAAAGAATGAGATAGCACTTAGCGCCTAGCACAGTTTCTTTTCCTGACTGCTAACTGCTAATTGCTAACTGCTAAGGAAAGAATATGTTTCTTGAGATAACTTTAAAGAAGAGTCCCATTGGCCGGCCGCCGAAGCACCGCCAGACCCTGAAGACGCTGGGTCTGACCCGCTTGCAGAAGACGGTGCGGCATCGGGAAACTCCCGCCATTGCCGGGATGGTGCGCCAGGTGGAGCACCTCCTTTCCGTGCGTCAGGTCCCTGAAGGAGAATAGCAGATGCGCCTTTCTGAATTGCAACCCAGCCCAGGGTCCAAGCATAAGAAGAAGCGGGTTGGCCGTGGGCCCGGGTCTGGTTCCGGCAAGACGGCATCCCGGGGCCATAAAGGCCAGAACTCCCGCGCCGGGGGCGGTACCAGGCCGGGGTTTGAGGGCGGCCAGATGCCTCTGGTCCGGCGGATCCCCAAACGGGGCTTCACCAATATCTTCCGGCAACCCTGGAGCATCGTCAATATCCGGGATCTCAACCGGTTCCCCGCGGAAACCGTGGTGGACGTGACGGTCCTGAGGGAAGCCGGCCTGGTAAAAAGCCAGGTGCAGCGGATCAAGCTGTTGGGCCAAGGAGAAGTGACCGTGCCCCTGGTGGTCAAGGTCCAGGCGGTCAGCTCCCAGGCTAAAAGCCGCATTGAGGCCGCCGGAGGGCGGGTGGAGGTCCTCTAAGTGTCAGCCTTCTCCAGCATCGCCAAGATCCCTGAGTTGAAGCGGCGCATCATCTTTACCCTGCTGATGCTGGCGGTTTACCGTTTGGGCTGCCAAATTCCGACCCCGGGCATCGACGCCGAGGCCCTGATGCGGTTCTTTGCAGCGCAACGGGGGACGATTTTCGGATTATTCGACATGTTCTCCGGCGGCGCTCTGGAAAAGCTGAGCGTCTTTGCGCTGGGGATCATGCCTTACATCAGCGCCGCGATCATCATCGAACTACTCAAGGTGGTCATCCCCGGGTTGGAGAAGCTCTATAAGGAAGGGGAGGCGGGACAGAAGAAGATCAAGCAGTACACCCGCTACGGTACCGTAGTGATCGCGGCCATCCAGGGGATCGGGATAGCCGTGGGCCTGGAGAGCATGACCAGCGGCGCCGCGCATACGACGGTAGTTTTGCATCCCGGCTGGGCCTTCCGCCTGATGACGGTGCTCACCCTGACTTCGGGCACCGCGTTCATCATGTGGCTGGGGGAAATGATCACCGAGCGGGGCATCGGCAACGGCATTTCGCTGATCATCTTCGCCGGGATCGTGGCCCGGATGCCTTCGGCCCTGATCCAGACCTTCGAGCTGATCAAGACCGGTGAGATCATGCCCGTCCTCATGGTGCTGTTGCTGGTGGCGATGGTGGTGGTGGTGGGCTTCATCGTCTTCGTGGAGCGGGGCCAGCGCCGCATCCAGGTACAATACGCCCGCCGGGTAGTGGGGCGTAAAATGTACGGCGGCCAGAGCACCCACCTGCCCTTGAAGGTGAATACCGCGGGCGTCATTCCCCCGATCTTCGCCTCGTCGCTGTTGATGTTCCCGGCCACGGTGGCGGGCTTCGTCCACAACGAGTGGGTTAAGTGGGCGGCGGACGCCATGTCTCCGGGGGGTGGGGTTCACGATCTGGTGTACGTGGCCTTGATTTTCTTTTTCTGCTACTTCTATACCGCGGTGACCTTCAACCCGGTGGACGTGGCGGATAATTTGAAAAAGTGGGGCGGGTACGTCCCGGGGTTGCGGCCGGGGAAGCCTACTTCGGAATATATCGATAAAATATTGACCCGCATTACCTTGGGGGGCGCCATCTATGTCTCGGCAGTGTGCGTACTGCCCTCCATTCTGATCCGGAAGTTCAATGTGCCCTTTTACTTCGGTGGTACGGCCCTGTTGATCGTGGTCGGGGTGGCCATGGACACCATGAGCCAGATCGAATCGCATTTGCTTACCCGCCACTATGAGGGCTTTATGAAAAAACGCATGAGCCGGGTACGGCGTTGACGTTGACCTCAAGAAGGGAGGAAGCTATGAATCTGATCCTGTTGGGCGGCCCAGGTGCGGGCAAAGGCACGCAAGCCAAGAAACTCATCGAGAAATTCCAGATCCCGCAGATTTCCACCGGCGACATCCTCCGGGCGGCAGTGAAAGAAGGGACGGAAATGGGCCGCAAGGCCAAGGAATTCATGGACGCCGGCAAGCTGGTGCCCGATGAAGTAGTCATCGGCATCATCAAAGACCGGCTGGCGCAGCCGGATTGCAAAAAGGGATTCATCCTGGACGGCTTCCCCCGGACGGTGCCTCAAGCCGAGGCCCTGGACAAGGTCCTGGTGGGCCTGGGCACCAAGATCGACCACGTAGTCAGCATCGACGTGGACGAAGAAGCGCTGGTAACCCGCCTCACCGGGCGGCGCACCTGTAAGAGTGGGGCCTGCGGCCAGATGTTCCACGTCAAGTTCACCCCGCCAAAGAAGGAAGGGGTCTGCGACAAGTGCGGCGGCGAACTCTACCAGCGGGACGATGACAACGAGACCACGGTGCGTTCGCGGCTGGCGACGTATAACCAGGCTACGGCGCCCCTCATCGGCTACTATACCAAGAAGGGGTTGGTGCGGCCCATTAAAGGCGTGGGCGGCATCGACGATATCTTCAAACAGATTGTGAACATCGTGTCGGGAGCCTCGGGCTGCAGCTGCGGCTGCAAGCACTAAAGCCTCCGGGCGGGCCTGGCGTCTTGGCGAGTGGTTTGGCGCCAAGGCGCCGAACCGCCAAGGCGCACTGGTTTTATGATATTGCTCAAATCCCTCAAGGAAATCGCCAAGATGATGGTGGCCAACCGCATCGTGGCCGAAATCCTGGAGGGAGTTAAAGAGAAGGTCCGGCCCGGGATCGAGACCCAGGAACTGGACGAGTTGGCGGAGGAAATGTGCCGCCAGCGCCGGGTAGAGCCCGCGTTCAAGGGGTATCGCGGCTATCCGCGGTCCATCTGCGTGTCGGTGAACGAAGAAGTGGTCCACGGGATTCCGGGGACGCGGAAGCTGGCGAACGGGGATCTGGTGAGTCTCGATTTCGGGGTTAAATACGACGGCTACTACGGCGATGCGGCCATCACCGTGGCCGTCGGGAAAGTCGCCCCCGAGGCCCTTGCCCTCATGGAGGCCACCGAGAAGTCGCTGTATGCCGGGATCGACCAGGTCAAGGTGGGCAACCATCTGACGGATATTTCCCACGCGGTGCAGACCGTGGTGGAAGGGGCCGGCTTCGGGGTGGTGCGGGACTTTGTGGGACACGGCATCGGCCGGTCGCTGCATGAGGACCCGCAGATCCCGAATTTCGGGCCGCCGGGCCGGGGACCGGCCTTGCAGGTGGGCATGACCCTGGCCATCGAACCCATGACCGCCTTGGGTTCCCATAAGGTGCGGATTTTGAAAGACGGATGGACCGCGGTTACCCAGGACGGATCTTACGCGGCCCACTATGAACACAGCGTGGCGTTGACAGAGAACGGCGTCTTGATTTTGAGCCGGCTCTAGCTTATAGTCTAGTAACCATTTGAAATAACTATAAAGACACGGTAGATGCCTAAAGAAGATGCCATCGAAGTCGAAGGGACGGTAATTGAGCCGCTTCCCAATGCCATGTTCCGGGTGGAGTTGCCCAACGGGCATAAGGTCCTGGCACATATTTCCGGGAAGATGCGGATGCACTACATCAAAATTCTCCCGGGAGATAAAGTCATCCTGGAGTTGTCGCCTTACGACCTGAGTCGAGGGCGCATTGTCTACCGGGTCAGATAGGACGATACCTATGAAAGTTAGAGCCTCAGTAAAACGGATGTGCGCCAAGTGTAAGATTATTCGCCGCAAACGCGTGGTGCGGGTGATCTGCGAAAATCCCAAGCATAAGCAGCGTCAAGGCTAAAGGGGAGGTAAGGAATTGGCCAGAATCTCCGGGATTGATTTACCCCGAAACAAGAGAGTCGAGATCGCCCTGACGTATATTTACGGCATCGGGCGCACCACTGCGGTGCGGGTGCTAAAGGAAGCCAAGGTAGATCCGAGTATCAAGACGTCGGATTTGAACGAAACCGAGATCACCAGCATACGCCAGGTGATCGACCATACCTGCAAGGTGGAAGGAGACCTCCGGCGGGAAGTCTCCATGAACATCAAGCGCCTGATGGACCTGGGGTGCTACCGGGGCCTGCGCCATCGGCGGAGCCTGCCGGTGCGGGGCCAGCGGACTCACACCAACGCCCGCACGCGCAAGGGTCCGCGCCGCAGTGTCGTGGGCAAACGGAAGAAGGCTTAAGGAGGGGCGATGGCCAGAGCGCAGACTCGCACCAAAAAGAAGAAGGAAAAAAAGAACATCCCCGTGGGGGTGGCTCATATCAAGGCCACGTTCAACAATACCCTGGTGACCATCACCGATCCGGCGGGCAACGTGGTGTCCTGGTCCTCGGCGGGGGTCCAGGGATTTAAGGGATCTCGGAAAGGCACGCCGTTCGCGGCCCAACTGGCGGCACAGGACGCGGCCCGCAAAGCCATGGACCATGGCATGCGGAACGTGGACGTGTTCGTCAAAGGTCCTGGCGCCGGCCGGGAAGCAGCCCTGAGGGCTTTACAGGCCGCGGGCTTGAGCGTCAACCTGATTCGGGATGTCAGCCCTATTCCCCATAATGGCTGCCGCCCCCCCAAACGTCGTCGGGTTTAATGGAGAGGTGATTAACTGTGGCTAGATATGTGGGACCAGCTTGTCGGCTTTGCCGCCGGGAAGGAATGCAGCTGTACCTCAAGGGGGACCGCTGTTATACGGATAAATGCGCCATTGAGCGGCGGCACTACCCGCCGGGGCAGCACGGCCAGCGCCGGAGCAAAATTTCCGACTACGGCACGCAGCTTCGGGAGAAGCAAAAGGTTAAACGGATTTACGGGCTGCTGGAAAAACAGTTCAGCAGTTATTTTGAGAAGGCCGAGCGGCAAAAGGGAGTTACCGGCACCAACCTGCTGATTTTCCTGGAACGCCGTCTGGACAACATAGTTTACCGGTTAGGATTTGCCAACTCCCGGTGCCAGGCCCGGCAATTAGTGCGACATAACCTGGTCATGGTGAACGGCGGCAGGGTCAATTTGCCTTCCTTTCTGGTAAAGACGGGAGATGTGATTCAGATCACGGAAAAGGGCCGCAAGCTGCCGATGATTTTAGATGCGATGGAGGCCGTGGCGCGGCGGGGATGTCCCCCCTGGCTGGAGTTCAACAAGGAAGAGGCCCAGGGACGGGTTATCATGTTCCCCTCGCGGGAAGATATCACCATTCCGATTCAAGAACATCTCATCGTGGAGCTTTATTCCAAATAGCATCATGATCTTTTAGGTCCCCAGCCGCTTCCCGGGGCTCGGCGAGCTTGGGGGAGACAGAGAACCCGCCAGCGGCGGGAACCCCGGGACCTAAAAGCCCTAGTAGTTTTCTGAGGAGCCATGATCCACAAGAACTGGACCGATATCATAAAGCCCAAACGGCTGGAAGTTGATAGTGAGACTCATAGCCGCTTTTATGGCAAATTCGCTTGCGAGCCCTTAGAGCGCGGCTTCGGCACCACTCTGGGGAACGCGCTGCGGCGGGTCTTACTTTCCTCCCTGCGGGGATCGGCCATCACTGCGGTCCGCATCAAGGATGTGTATCACGAGTTTTCTGCCATCCCCGGGGTGTTGGAAGATGTCACTGAGATTCTGCTCAACCTGAAGCAGGTGCGCCTCAAAGTACTTACTGATACCGGCCTCAAGATGCTGCACCTCGAGGCCAAGAGTCAGGGG
>JALNYP010000196.1 GCA_023229795.1 Syntrophobacterales bacterium | reverse complement strand
GGCACAAAGGCCCAGCTAACCGGCAAATTCGCTCTCATAGATTTTGATTAACCTGAGCGCCGGCTAGAAATGGCCCGCCGACGCTAAAACACCAACATGAAATCACGACTTTCTGGATGAGAACTAGGTAGCAATTAGCAGTTAGCAGTTAGCAATTAGTTTGTGGTTATTGGCAATTGGGGTAAAAAGAATCGGGACTCCGAGACATGGGACCGCCAATGATAAAGGGTATGGAGAGATCCACGTTGACCTGAAAGCAACTCCTGGTTACTAACGGCTAATTGCTAATTGCTCTTACACCAAAAGGGGGCGAGGATGGCTTATTACAAGGAGGGGGTGCTGAAAGACGGTTCCCGGGTGACGCTCAGGCCTTTGGTCAAAGAGGATCGGGAAAAGCTGCTGGATTTTTTCCGACGTCTCGATGCCAAGGAATTGAACTTCCTGCGCAATGACGTCCGGGACCCGGCGGTGATCGATCACTGGATGAACCACATCGACCCTAACCGGGTCTTTCCCCTGGTGGCGGAAGCAGGCGGCCGCATCGTCGGGGACGCCACCCTGCACATGCGCAAGGTAGGCTGGAAGCGGCACGTGGGCAACGTGCGGGTGGTAGTGGCCAAGGACTACCAGAATCGCGGCCTGGCCACCTTGCTGATCAACGAGCTCGTCGAATTGGCGGGGGAATTCGGCCTGGAAAAGCTGATAGCCGAGATTCACCTCCAGGCCACGGCGGCTTTTGCCGTCTTTAAGAAGGCCGGATTTTCCGTGAAAGCGGTGTTCGAAGACCTGGTCAAGGACCCGGCCGGCAAAAGCAGCGACCTGGTGGTCATGGTTTGCGATATTCAGGCCCGGGACCGGAATGCATAATTAAAGGGCGAAAGGGAAAAAGGCGAAGAGGGGAAAAGGGAAAAAACTTTTGGCAGCCCCCGATTTTTAGTCTCTCCTCATTTTCCCTTCAAATAGCTTAAAAACCTGGGGATAAGCAGCGTGTTCTTATCCCTTTTCGCCTTTTTCCCCTTTCGCCTTTTCGCCCTGCTTTACAATCCCTCTTCGCTCCACTCATAGAAATACCCGGGTTGGTTCAGCACCTCGGCCCCCTCAGGGTGCAGCAGGATCATATCTTCCAGGCGGACCCCGCCCCAGCCGGTGAGGTAGATGCCCGGCTCCACCGTGACCACCGCTCCGGCCGCCAGCGTGGTCCGGCGGGCCTCGGACGGGCTCAGGGCCGGGGCCTCGTGCACCGCCAGCCCCACCCCGTGACCCAGAGAATGCCCGAAGGCCTCGCCGTAACCGCCGGCGGCGATCACCTCCCGGGCCAGTTGATCGCCCGCGAGGCTGTCCAGGCCCGCCTTGAGTCCGGCCTCGGCCCGGGCCTGGGCCCGGCGCACCAGGGAGTAAATCTTCCGGAAGTGCTCATCCGGCGGCCCGATGATGAAGGTGCGGGTCATATCCGCACAGTAGCCGTCGATCCGGGCTCCCATGTCGATGATAATGGGTTCCCCGGCCTGGATGACATAGTCTCCGGGGTGGTGGTGGGGACGGGCGCTGTTGGGGCCCGCGGCCACGATGGAGGGAAAGGCCAGGCCCTCGGCCCCGCCTTGCCGCAGGCGCTTTTCGATCTCCCAGGCCACCTCAGCCTCGGTTAAGCCCGGGGTGAGTTCCCCGGCCACCTGGCGCATCACGGTCTCGGTCAAGGTTAGGGCCCGGCGCATGACAGCCAGTTCCGCCCCGGTCTTGTTCTCCCGCAGGCCTTCCACCAGGCCTTCCAGGGGCTCCCAGGCCAGCGTCAGGCCCGCTTTGACCGCGGTCCGGGTAAGGCGCTGATATTGCCGGTAGGTGAGATACCCCGCCTCAAACCCCAGCCGCCGCACCCCCAGGCGTTTGAGGAGCTCGGCCAGGGTTTCGCCCAGATCGATTTTGTAGATCAGCACTTCGAAGTCGCGCACTTCCTGCTGGGCCCAGGTTTGGTAGCGGAAATCGGTGAGAAGCAGGGCCGCCTCGGCGGTTACCAGGAGCACGCCCCACTCGGGGTCATCGGCGGTGAAGCCGCTGAGATAACGGCGGTTTTCGGGGCCGGAGATCAGCACGGCGTCCACCTCCCGGGAGGGCAGCAGCTCCCGGACGGCCGCCAGGCGAAGGCTGAAGGGTGTGGTCATCATAAGTCTAGATTTTGGGAGAACCGGATCGGAAAAGCAAGGACAAAACCTCGCCGGGCCGCAGGCGCCGAACGGCCTAAAATCTTTGAGGGAAACCGGCAGGCTCAATTCCGGGGGATAAAAAATGAGGCCGCGGTTTATTAAAAACTTCTCTTACTCTTCAAACCGTTTCTTTATTTCCTGAAAAACAGATAGCTTACCTTCTGCTATGGACCATCGTTCTATTTCATTGAGATCAATCTCATTATCTTGTGCAACCAGCACCGCTTGTTCTAAACTTTGCCGGTCTCCCCAATGGTAATATGCGGCAAGCCTGTCTTTCACACAATCTGTTGGGGAAATAATTCTCAATTCCCCTGTGGGGAAATTTAATGTAACAATTTCTTTTACTGGTTCTTCTTCCCCCACGGAGAGCGGCCCTGGAGGAAATTCTAAGAAAATATCTGTGGCCGAGCTCTTGAAATATCTATCTTTTTGATCATTTCTGTCCGGCTAGGCCCAGGCCAGGGTTAACTGATTATTAACATTCATATTATCCGGCACCGGGCCTGGCGGATCAAAAAGTTCCTGCAAGGAGCAGGTACGAAACAGGTTGAGCTGTAAGAC
>JALNYP010000195.1 GCA_023229795.1 Syntrophobacterales bacterium | reverse complement strand
TATCCCATGTCAGAGGAACCTGAAGTCCCCCTTTCTTAAAGGGGGGTTTAGGGGGATTATCAAGAGGTTATTATAATCCCCCCCTGACCCCCCTTTAGAAAAGGGGGGAATTCCCTCGCCTGGTGGGGGTAGCATTAATTTTTGCAATGAAGTACTTGGCTGATGTGGTGCGCCGTACGCACCCGACATTAACTGCACGGGGTAGGGGGATGGGGTTTGGGGATTTTTTCATAATTTTCATAAGAGGGCAGGGGCCACTTATGAAAAAGCGGAAAGGCTTCCGACCCCAATACCATCTTGTTGTAGGGCCGCACTTTGGTGTGTTCCTCAAGCGGGCGGACACGCAGGTCCGCCCCTACAATAAAATCCGATAGACACCATGACTGATACCACAGCCGAAGTCATCTGGGTGAGCGGGCCGGTGATGCGGTCCAGCGGCGGGGACGTCCTTTCCATGTACGAGACGGTGGAGGTGGGGGCGGCGCGTCTCATCGGCGAGGTCATCGCCCTGGACGGTGAGGTGGCTACCCTGCAGATCTACGAGGATACCGGCGGCATCCGGCCCGGCGACCCGGTGGTGGGGCAGGGCGCCCCTCTGTCGGTGGAGATCGGGCCGGGTTTGCTCGGTCAGATCTTCGACGGCATCCAGAGACCCCTGAACGCCCTGAGGCTCGCCACCGGCGTCTTTATCGGCCGGGGCGCCATAGTAACCCCCCTGGACCGGGAAAAGGCCTGGCCGTTTGAGCCCCGGCTCAAGGTGGGGGATAGCGTCGCCGGCGGGGATATCCTGGCGGTGGTGCCCGAGACCAGAGCCATGGAGCACCGGGTGCTGGCGCCGCCCGGGGTGGCCGGTGAAATTGTTTATATGGCCGCGCCCGGGGCGTACACCTTGAATGAAGCCATCGCTCGGGTGAAAGATGCCCGGGGCCGGGAGACGGAGCTGTTCCTGTGGCACCGCTGGCCGGTGCGCCAGGCCCGGCCGTACAGGGAGCGTCTGCTGCCGACGGAGCCCCTGATCACGGGCCAGCGGGTCCTGGATGCCTTGTTTCCCCTGGCCAAGGGCGGCGCCGCCGCCATTCCCGGCGGGTTCGGCACCGGCAAGACCATCACCCAGCACCAGCTCTCCAAGTGGTGCGAGGCTGACCTTATCGTGTACGTGGGCTGCGGCGAGCGGGGCAACGAAATGACCGGCATCCTGACTGAATTGCCCGGCTTACAAGACCCCCGCACCGGGCACGCCCTCCTGGAGCGCACCATCCTCATCGCCAACACCTCCAACATGCCGGTGGCGGCCCGGGAGGCCTCCATCTACACCGGTATCACCCTGGCGGAGGCGTTTCGCGATATGGGCTACGCTGTGGCCCTTATGGCCGACTCCACTTCCCGCTGGGCCGAGGCCCTGCGAGAAATCTCCGGGCGGCTGGAGGAGATGCCGGCGGAGGAAGGCTTTCCGGCGTATCTGGCCACCCGTCTGGCAGAGTTCTATGAACGGGCCGGCGCGGTGGTCACCTTAAACGGAGGTCAAGGGTCGGTGTCGGTTATCGGGGCGGTGTCGCCGCCGGGAGGGGATTTCTCCGAACCCGTAACCCAGCAAACCAAGCGGTTTGTGCGCACCTTCTGGGGCCTGGACAAGGAGCTGGCCGCGGCGCGCTATTTCCCGGCCATCAACCCCATCGACAGTTATAGCGAATACCCCGACCTGGTGGCGGGCTGGTGGGCCGAGCACGTGGACCCGGGCTGGCAGGAGATGCGGGGCCAGGCCCTGGTGCTGCTCCAGGAAGACCACGAACTGGAGCGCATCGTCAAGATCATCGGCGAGGAGGCCCTGCCGGACCCCCAGCGACTGACGCTGGCCGCGGCCCACTGGCTCAAGGAGGGTTTCCTGCAGCAGAGCGCCTTCGATCCGGTGGACATGTTTTGCCCCCCGGCCAAGCAGATGAGGATGCTCAAGCTGATCCTGGGAACGTTCCGGAAGGCCAGGGAGGTGATGGCCAAGGGGGTGCCGTTCTATCAGGTGCGGGAGTTGGAGGAGTTAGGGGCCCTGATGCGCATGAAGTCCGCCATCAAGGCCGACGAGTTGGAAAAGTTCGACGAGTTGGAGAAGAGCTTGAGTGACAAGCTGGAGGCTTTGACGGGGTAGAGTTTTAATTTTGGGGTAAGGTGCCCAAGCAGAGCTTGGGCCAAGATATACGTTCCCAAGCAGGAGCTTGGGAACGAGATAAAATAACTTAACCCTTGGCTTGTAAGACAGTTGCTACATGGAGATAATTGGTACTTACCGCTTTTGCTGATAGCTGAAAGCTGAAGGCTGATAGCTATTTCAACGGAAAACTATGGACGATCAACCCAAAACCCAAAACCCAGAGCCCAAAACCCTCCTCCCGGCCACCGGCCGGGAGTACCTCGGCCTCAAGAGCATTATCGGGCCGCTCTTGGTGGTTACGGGCGTTCGGGGGGTGGGTTTTGACGAAAGTGTTGAGGTCACTGCCCCGGACGGCTCCCGCCAGACCGGCCGGGTCCTGGCCGTGGGCCAAGACGAAGCGGTGATCGAACTCTTCGGCGAAACTGTGGGCTTATCCCTGCAAAAAACCCGGGTGCGTTTCACCGGCAGTCCTTTGACGGCACCGGTATCCACCGATCTGTTGGGGCGCATCTTCAACGGCATGGGCCAGCCCCTGGACGGCGGCCCTCATCCTGTGGGGGAAGCCAGCCGCGACATCAACGGCCAACCCATCAACCCCACGGCCCGCACCTATCCCCAGGAGTTTATCCAG
>JALNYP010000078.1 GCA_023229795.1 Syntrophobacterales bacterium | reverse complement strand
AAAATGTCCGGAGCTATCTACGTAAACGCCAAATGCAAGCTCATATCGTGGCGAAATATTTTCATGCAAAACATGTGCGGTACGCCGTCGCATAAAATGAGAACCATTAATTGGCCTGAGTAATAAATGGTCTTCCAAAGACACCGGTAAGAGCACTCTTGGGCGATAGTCGTAGGTCTTATATCTGGCTTATATCTGGCCATGGCTTATCCGTTCAAAAAAGTTATGGGACAAGGATAGCACAGAACAGCTATTTATTAAAGATTATAATTAGTTATACGTGATTTTAGATTGATTAATGAAGACTAAATCAAGAATGAAATGATCGAGGGGGTTAGCTTTTTCGACAGCCTCAGCATGGCATCGTTAAAAGCACAGTTGAGAAATAGGTGGGGAAATCACTTAAATCGGAGGTTCGCCGAACCGTAGGGGTAACCTGATGGTCACGATGGTACCCTGGCCAACCTCGCTTTCCAAGCTAATGGTTCCCCGGTGTTCGTCGACAATCTGACGCACAAAGACCATGCCTAAACCAGTCCCGCCCACCTTAGTGGTAAAGTAGGGTTCAAAGATCCTGGTCACTACCTCGGGAGGCATCCCTCGGCCCGTATCCCGGATCGATAAGATAGCGTGGCTCGCGTCCACCGCGGTGGTCACATGAATCTCTCCCTGGGCCTGGGTGGCTTCCAGGGCATTGCGCAGCAGGTGAGCTATTGCCACCTTAAGGAGATGTTTGTTCAACAGGCTGTACACGGGATAAGTATGAAACCCGGTCACCAAGTGAATGCGTTTGCGCTCGAAATCTCCCTGCAGCATATCCAGGATGTCCCGGACAATTTTATTCAGGTCTGTCTGGGTAAAGAATGACTTCTTGTCCTGGGCAATGCTCTCAAACCGTTCTACCATCTGCTCCAGGCGCTTGGCGGCCTCCGTTATGGCCTGGGCCCAGTTGCGTGCAGGATCATCCGAGGCTGCTTTTTTGAGTAAACGATGGCTGAAGCCGCCAATGATATGCAGGGGGTTGCGAATTCCATCGGCGATCCCCAGGGCCATTTCGGACATGGTGCGTTCCATCACCAAGGCCTCCATCTCCCTGTTAAGCGTCAGAATTTCGTGGCTGGTCGCCTCCATATGATGATGATCGGCTTCCATTCGGCGGTATAACCTCTGGATATTATGGAAAAAGAGCGTGACCGAGGCGATCACGATGGAAAGGATGGCATTTAAACCGCCACTGTAAGGCCTCAACTGGCTCCACCAGGATTCCTGATCGGCAAAGACCAGGATATGCCCGATAATATGCCCCAAAGCCCGTGAAAGGCCAAAGGCCAGGAAAGCCAGGGTGAGCCAGTAGAGGAAAAGCCACAAGGCATTTTCCGGATCCCGCGCCAGCAGTTTCCGGGAGCAGGAGAAGACGACGCAACTTAGCAGCAAGACCAGGGCCGAACCCACGATATCCGCTAGAACCAGGGGAAAACTGGGCAAAAAAATCATTGCTTCCCCTCCGGCGCTTGCCGCATAAACTCTCTGATACCCAGATATAAATAAATGAAGGCTGGCACCAGGAGCAGGTGATCCAGTTTGGTGAAATAATTTATCCAGTTGCCCAGATTGGCCATGTTCAAGCGCTGGGAAAAGATGCCCTGCGGCCCCTCTGCAACCTGGGCTTCAAAATGCAGGGCGATCCATTGCCCGATGAAACAATCGAAATTCCACAAAGCAAAAAACACGCTGGCCCAGGTCAGTAGGCGATAGCCTCGATGTTGTGGCAATCTCGCTAACTTGAGTTCATAGATGAAAAAGATCATGGCGACCATGAAAAACAGGTAGGAAAACTGGCGGATGAAAAACGCTTCCTTGGGGTCCCAGTGTGGTATAAAGGCCAGGGCTGGGGAGGGGAAGATCATTGACCCAAGCAGAAAACCGACCACCCAAGGCAGCAATCGGGAATAAAAATATCTAAGGATCGATCTTCCCTGTTTCATGTCTTTACCCAAGTCTAAACTTCTAATCTCTGCAAAAATCATCAATATTATAAATAAATTATAGTTATTCTTCACCTGAAAATATGTAGCCCCCCTTAAGATGAGCCCCATCGGCGCTCCGGCTTACCGTCAGCCCATTCTTTGAAACGGTCTTCTAACGCTTCTTCCTGGCTCGCTGCGATGGGTGGAGGATGCCCAATTAATAATTAGAATTTTTTCACTTAAGCATCTTTAACAACTCTGCAGCGGGCCAGGCGTTAATGATGTCCTTTTTTTCGGCCCAGCCGCGGCGGGCCTGGGAGATGCCGAAGCCCATGAGATGGAGCTGGTCCACGTTGTGGGTGTCGGTGTTGATGGCCATCTTGATGCCGGCCTGCTTGGCGGCGAAGATGTTGACGTCGCCCAGGTCCAGCCGTTCCGGGTAGGAGTTGATCTCCAGGATGGTGCCGGTCTCCTGGGCGCCCTTCAGTAAATCATCGATGGCCACCTCATACTCCTCTCGGCGTTTCAGGATGCGGCCGGTGGGGTGCGCGATAATGTCCACGTGGGGGTTGCGCATGGCCCGAAGAATTCGCCGGGTCATTTCCTCCCGGGGCTGCTTGAAGTGGGAGTGCACCCCGGCAATGACAAAATCCTGTTCGGCCAGCGCCTCATCCGTGATATCGATGGCGCCGTCCGCCAGGATGTTGGCTTCGCAGCCCTTGAGCACCCGGAAATTCTTTCCTTCCCGGGCCAGCCGGGCGTTGATCTCTTCGATCTCCCGGTTCCGGGCCCGGAGTTTGTCTTCGTCTAGGCCGCGCTCGATCTTGAGAAACTGGGTGTGGTCGGCGATGCCCACGTATTCATAGGCCAGGGCCAGGGCCGCCTCGACGATCTCATCAATGGAGTTGGCCCCGCCGTCCCAGTTGCAGTGCACGTGCAGGTCGCCCTTGATGTCGCCGTAGCCGATGATCTCGGGCAGCTTGCCCGCCAGGGCGGCCTCGATCTCACCCCGGTTCTCCCGGAGTTCCGGGGGTATCCACGCCATCCCTAGCTTCTCGTACACCTCTTCTTCGGTAGCCGCGGCGATCAGCCGCTCGCCCTGAAACAGGCCGTACTCGCTGAGCTTGTAGCCCTTATCGATGGCGATTTTGCGCAGCGCAATGTTATGGTCCTTGGAGCCGGTGAAGTATTGCAGGGCGGCGCCGTAGCTCTCCGGGGTAATCACCCTGATATCCATGTCAAAGCCTTCCTTGAGGCGCACCGAGGACTTGGTGTCCCCGTGGCCCCAGACCTTGACCACTCCCGGCTGGGCCACGAACCACTCCATGACCCGGGCCGAGTCGGTGGAGATCACCAGGAAATCCACGTCGCCGATGGTCTCTTTCATCCGGCGCACCGACCCGGCGGTGTTGGCCCGTTCCACTTCCGGCAGGCTCTGCAATTTCTCCAAGACCTGATTGGCGATGGGCAGGATTTCCCCCAAAAGGAATCGGCCTTTGCTGGTCTTTAAAAATTCAATGCCCTGCAAGATGTTCTTTTCGGTCTTCTCCCCAAAGCCGAACAGGGGTGCGATTCTATGGGCCTGGGCCGCGGCTTCCAGTTCTTCCAGGGTCTTGACGCCCAACTTTTCGAAGAGCACCCGGGCCTTTTTCGGGCCCACGCCCTCGACGCCCACGATGTCATCCAGGTTGATGGGCATCTTCTGTTTGAACTCTTCGTAATATTCAATCCGGCCGGTGGTGAGATACTCTTCGATTTTATGGGCGATGCTTTCGCCCACCCCGGAAATACCTTTAAGACCCTTGAGCCCACCCGTTTTATAAAGGTCTTCCACGTCGTTTTTCAAGGTCTCGAGAGCGAGGGCCGCCTTCTGGTAGGCATAGGGCTTGAACTGCACCCCTTCCATTTCGAGGTATTCGGAGATTTCAGTGAAGATCTTGGCGAGCTCTTTATTCTTCATGGCCTTACCATCTTCCTAAGGTCTGCGCCCAAATGCGCGGACCCGCAGGTCCACCTTTACAAAGGGACGACCGTTCCCCAGGAGAAGTGGACGCCGTCGCTAGGCGGCCAAAATGGCCGTAGGCCGCGGTGACCCGATAGATGGGCTGCCGCAGGTTAAGCCGAACGATCATGCCGGCAGGGGTCAGATCGAAGTGGCGCTTCACCGCGGCCAGGATTTCCTCGTCATGAACCTGCCCGGTGACCTCCACCGCCACCCGGGATTCGGGGTTTCCTTCCAGATAGGCATCCAGCAGCGCATCGGCGATCTGGTCGGCAATCTTGTCGGGATGCCCCTCTGTTACCGATTCGCTGGTAAAAAAAGTTGTCTCTGCCGCGTCCCTCTCCCTCAGAAGGTCGAGATAAGTTTGACTACGTTTATAGGAAACAAGGTAACCATGAAATTTCAAGAGGCGAGCGTCAGTATCATTCTTTCGCAGGTCATGGCAGCCGGACTGGCTTCCGGACCGGACAGGCGGGTGAAATGTGGGTCCCCACTTCCTGCCGCAGGCTCTCTCACTCACGGAAATTGTCTTCCCGGCTTTGACAGGCGAGTTCGGCATGCTTACAGATAGAGAAGCGGCCAAACCCTGTCCCTGGCCTTCCCAAACTCATCGACTACAGCGAGGACAACATGTTGGAGCAGGTTTTAGAGAGACTGTTGTGGCTGGGGCATTCTTCCTTCGTCTATGAAGGGAAGCAGGTAATCTACTTTGACCCTTTTGCTTTGCACCGCCTCAAGCGGGCGGACATCATCCTCGTGGGCCACGACCACCCGCGCCACTGTTCTCCTGGGGACATCGAAAAGGTGAGAAGGGCGCACACGGTCATCCTGGCGGACGAACACTCCACCAGGCATATCGCTCCACCTGTTATTTCCATGGCGCCGGGCCAGCAAGAAACCATAGGTGATATCCTCATCGAGGCTGTGCCCGCCTATAACCTTAACACCAGCTTTCACCCGCAAAGGAAGGCCTATCTGGGTTTCATTGTCACCCTGGAAGGGCTACGTCTGTACCACGCGGGGGATACGGATTTCATTCCCGAGATGCATGATCTGCACGTGGACATTGCTCTGCTGCCGGTTTCCGGATTTACCGTCATGAACGCCGAAGAGGCGGCCCAGGCGGCTCTGGCTTTGCACGCTCATGTAGCCATCCCCATGCATTACGGCACCGCCTATGGCACTCAGGAGGACGCCGAGCACTTCCGGGCCTTGCTCGCGGGCAAGGTCAGGGTGGAGATTTTATCTAAAAGTTAGATGAGGGCCAAGATGGGCGCTGACCTCAAGGAGCCTGGGAGGGCCTATGAACCAAGCCAGATTTTGGGAGAGCCTGGAAGACCAGAAGGTGCATTGCCATCTGTGCGCTCATGAATGCCAAATCGATCCGGGCAAACGGGGGATTTGCCGCGTGCGGGAAAACCGGGATGGCACCCTTTACAGCCTCGTGTATGGCAGAATCATCTCAGAGAATATCGATCCCATTGAGAAAAAGCCGCTCTATCATTTCCTGCCCGGCTCCCTCTCGTATTCCATCGCCACCGTGGGTTGCAACTTCCAGTGTCTGCATTGCCAGAACTATGAGATTTCCCAATATCCCCGTCTCCATGAAGGGGCAATTATCGGGGAGCAGCGGTCGCCGGAAGACATCGTGGCCGCCGCCATAGAGAGCCGGTCCGCCAGCATTTCCTATACCTACACTGAACCTACCATTTTTCTGGAATTTGCCCAGGATACGGCCCGTCTGGCCCGGGCCCAAGGGCTGCGCAACGTCTTTGTGTCCAACGGCTTTATGACCGAGCCATCGGCCCAGGCCCTGGCCGAAGTTATTGATGCCGATAATGTGGATCTGAAGAGTTTCCGGGATGACCATTACCGCAAGGTCTGTAAGGCCCGGCTGCAACCGGTGCTGGACACCATCGTGCGGCTCAAGCAGTTGGGGGTCTGGCTGGAGATCACCACCCTGGTTATCCCCGGGCTGAACGATTCCACCGAGGAGCTTACCGATATTGCCCAGTTTATCAAAGGGGTGGGAGCAGGGGTCCCCTGGCATGTGTCTGCCTTTTACCCTGTCTACAAGATGTTAGACCGACCGCGCACTCCAGTGGCCACCCTGCTCAAGGCCCGGGAGATCGGGCTCAAGGCGGGATTGCGGTACGTCTACACTGGCAATATCCCCGGCGAAGGAGGGGAAAGTACTTTTTGTTATGCCTGCGGCGGCCTGCTTATCGACCGCGTGGGCTATCAAATCCTGCGTTACGATCTCAAGGACGGCAAGTGCCCTAAATGCCAAGCTGAGATTGACGGGGTGTGGAAGTAGGCCTGCATAATTTTTCGAGGCTAAAAGAAAATGTTAACCAGGTGCAAGTATGTCTTCCTATGAAGTAGTCATCATTGGAGCTGGGCCGGCGGGCCTGTTTGCCGCCCTAAAACTTGCGGATTCAGGGGCGGGGCGAGTGTTGCTGGTTGAACAGGGGCCAGCCCTTGAAGAGCGTCGCCGAGACCAGCCTGGTGGTCTTTTGTGCGGCTGGGGCGGAGCGGGAGCCTTTAGCGACGGCAAGCTCATCCTCTCCCCTGAGGTGGGCGGGTTTTTAAGCGAGCTTCTGCCCCTGGAAGACTTGATCGCTCTAATCCAGGAGGTTGACGATATCTATCAGCAATTGGGGGCGCCGGCCGAACTCTATGGCGGCGAGCCCGATACCCTGGAACTTCTTAAGACTAAGGCCCGTCATGGTGGGATGATTTTTATTCCCACTCATTTACGTCATATTGGCACGGAAAATTGCCAAAAAATTCTCAAGCGCTTGAGAGAGCGTTTGGCCGATCGTCTGGAGATCCGCACGAACTGCCGGGCCCATCATATCCTGGCCCAGGACGGCGCGGTAAGTGGGGTGGCCTTAGATAATGGAGAGCAGGTGGAGGCTCGGTATGTGATCGCGGCTCCCGGCCGGGCTGGGGCCGCCTGGATGCGGGAAGAGGCCCGCCTCCTGGACATCCCCTCTATCCCCAGCCCGGTGGATATAGGTGTACGCGTCGAAGTCCCGGCCTCGGTTCTTTCCCCTCTTACTGAGGCGGCCTACGAAGCCAAATTGATTTATTACTCGCGCACTTTCGATGACAAGGTGCGCACTTTCTGCATGAACCCTTATGGCGAGGTGGTTCTCGAAGACCTGGACGGCTTGGTCACCGTTAATGGCCACAGCTATGCCTCTCGGAAAACGGAAAATAGCAATTTCGCTATTCTGGTGAGTTCTACCTTTACCGAGCCTTTCGATGATCCCATCAGTTATGGCCAGTATATTGCCCGCCTGGCCAATCTGTTGGGCAAGGGGGCATTAGTTCAGCGACTGGGCGACCTGCAGGTCGGCCGCCGCACCACCTCCGCCCGCTTGGAACGTTGTCTTACCAGGCCTACACTCAAAAGTGCCACCCCCGGTGATTTAAGCTTCGTCCTCCCTTACCGTTACCTGAAAGACATTCTGGAAATGTTAGAGGCCATAGACACCCTGGTACCAGGGATCAACAGCCTGCACACCTTACTCTATGGCGTGGAAGTGAAGTTCTATTCTCACCGCTTGAAACTGAGCCCGGACCTCGAAACCCCTATCCGCAATCTGTTCATCATCGGGGACGGCGCCGGGATAACCCGGGGTTTGATTCAGGCCTCTGCCAGCGGCCTTATTGCAGCCCGAGCCGTAATTCGTGGAAGGTAACAAGAACAAGGGCGTATTAAACCGAGCTAAGACTTGCCACAGGCTGGTAGCGAAGCAGCATATCACGCGCCTTGGGTCCGCAATTGAACGCCAGATCAAGCGTGGAAAGATTGGCAAGGAAGTTTCCCCAAAGCTGGGGATAAATGGGTGGAACGTATCTGAAGTAGCGAAGCTCAATCCCATTTTTCTGGAAAAGATCTACATCGAGATATTTTTTGGCCTGGGTCTGGGCCAGGAAAACAGAAGCCCCCAGGGCCTTGCAGATCTCGCTGAGTTGTTGTGTTCCTCTGGCTTTAACCCCTAACTCGGATAGGAGGACCAGTCGTGTTTGGATCTGGAGGCAATTCATGAGATAGCGGATAATCGCCAGGTTCAGGTCGGTGAGCTTTTCGCAGCGCGCGGCAAACAGCCCTTCAATAAAGCTGAGATGGTCTCCGAGGTAGGGTGCATGCCCATAGGCACTCTTGAGGCTTTCCAAGTGCTTGCGCAACCAGCGCCCTTCGTAGCAGATTCTCACCTGGTTGATGTGCTGTTCTCCCAAACCCTTCTTCCAAACTGGAATGGTCAGCCACAAGGCGCCTTGATCGTTCTTAAAACGGTTTCGGCTGATCCACGTCGTGCCATGCGGCAATTGAACTTCGTCCAAGATGATCAGGATGTCGCTGAGGAAGGCTTTGTAGAAAAAACCCGGGAAGGGGCAAAAATACGGTTGATTGGCCGAGATAATCATGTCGTGCCTTTGAAGCCGTCCCAGAGATCTTGACCGTATGCTCCCCCAGGGTCCGGTTTGACCAGGTTGCAGACGCCGCCAGAGGGTATTATCTAGAAAATAACCGGTGCGAGAGGAAGGTCAATGAACATGGGGGAAAAAATCTATTTTACCAGCGAATCGGTGACCGAAGGTCATCCAGATAAGGTGGCCGACCAGATTGCGGATGCGCTGCTCGACGCCTACCTGGAGAAAGATCCGGGATCTCGGGTGGCGGTGGAAATTATGGTCACCTCTAATTATGTCTTGCTGGCGGGGGAAGTCACATCTCAGGCCCGGATTGACGTCGAACCGGTGGTGCGCCAGGTCATCAAGGACATTGGTTATGTGTATGAAGATTTGGGGTTCGATTATCTCGGCGCCCAGATAGAGGTGCGCCTTCATGCTCAGTCCCCGGACATTGCCAGGGGGGTGGATATTGATCAGGCCCGCGGGAAAGCGTTGGGGGCAGGGGACCAGGGAATCATGTATGGCTATGCCTGTGAGGAAACCGAGGAACTCATGCCTTTGCCCATAATGCTGGCGCACCAACTGGCCTGTCGGCTCGCTGCGGTCCGCAAAGAAGGGACCTTACCCTACCTGCGCCCCGATGGTAAAACCCAGGTAACGGTGGAATATGTGGCAGGGCGGCCCTCCAGGGTGGAGGCGGTAGTGGTCTCGGCCCAGCATACCGCCGAGGTGGATATGGCCACCCTTCGGGCAGATTTGGCCCGGGAAGTGATCCACCCGGCTATTCCCGCCTCGCTTTTGGATGAGCGCTGCCGGTTCTTCATTAATCCCACCGGCCGGTTTGTCATCGGTGGACCCCATGGCGATACCGGGGCGACCGGCAGAAAAGCCATGGTGGACACTTATGGCGGCTTAGCTCGCCATGGCGGTGGGAGTTTTTCCGGCAAAGACCCCACCAAGGTGGACCGGAGTGCCTCCTACACTCTTCGGCAGGCGGCCAAATCTATAGTCGCCGCCGGTCTGGCCCGCCGGTGCGAACTGCGTGCAGCCTACGTTATCGGAGAGCCGGTCCCGGTCTCTCTGGGGGTGGAAACTTTTGGCAGCGGGCGCCTTGCTGACCCGGAAATCCTGGCCCTGTTCCAAAGACACTTCGATCTGACACCCTCCGGCATGATTGCCGGCCTGGGTCTCCAGCGGCCCATCTACCGGGCCACTGCGGTTTACGGACACTTTGGCCGCCCTTATGATGGCTGGCTTTTTCCTTGGGAAGCGGTGAGATCGCTTTAAAGGGAAACCTTAGAAACTTTAAAAGATTGAAAAGAGAGACTTAATAAAACCGCCTCAAAACCTACCCAAGATGGTCTTGAAGCAAATTAAATCCATCGGCCTGGAATCGGCGTCCCGCATTCCGGGCAGCAACCTGCTTGGAGGCGGTTTTCCAGGACATCGAAAATTTCCCGGCGGATGAGGCGGGTCTGACACCGGGGGCAGTAGGTGTTTTCCAGCTCATGTCCAGGCACATTGCCCAGGTAGCAGTACCTGAGGCCTTGGGCCCTTCCGATGTCATACGCCCGGAGCAGGGTTTTGAGAGGGGTCGCCGGCCGGTCCTGGAAAATAAAAGCCGGGTAAAAGCGAGTTACATGCCAGGGAATGTCAGGCCCCAGACGGCTGGCAATCCAGTGGGCGATACCCTCTAAGGTCGCGTCATCGTCATTGAGGCCCGGGATAATATTGGTTACCAGCTCCACGTGCATGCCCCACCGGTGACGAGCCCGCTCGGCCGCGGCAAAAATTTCTTCATAATGAGGCAGGTGCGCCAGGGTCATGTAGGTGCGCGCCAAAAACCCTTTGATATCGCTGCGGTAAACATCCAGATGCGGGCCCAGGGCGTCCACCGCTTCTTTCGTCAGGGCCCCGTTGGTGACGATGTTCGTGAACAGCCCTGCCTGCCTGGCCAAAGGCGCGGTGTCCAGAATATACTCGATCCAGATGGCCGGTTCATTAAAAGTCCAGGAAATTCCTGCCGCCTGGCGCTCCCGGGCTAACTGGACCAGAGCCGCAGGGCTGACATACCGGGTGGACTTCAGCTCCCGGTCCATATCCGCATGAGCCAATTCCCAATTCTGGCATCCGGGACAGCGAAAGTTACAACCCAGACTTCCCACGGAAAGCCAGCGGCTGCCGGGGAGGAAATGGAACACCGGCTTTTTCTCAATGGGATTCAAAGAGAGCGACGCGACCTGTCCATAAATCAGACTAACGAGCCGACCGTCCTGGTTTTCCCGGGTGCGGCACCAACCGCGTTTCCCCAGGGCTATCCGGCAGCGCCTGATGCAGGCCTGGCAGCGGACCCCTCCTCCAGGCAAAGCCTCAAACAGGCGAGCCGGATAGCTCACGTCAATACCTCCCGGAGGCGAAAGCGAAGCAAGGTCGATCTGGCCCCAGGACGCTTAGCCCGGCGAATAGCCATATTCTCCCCGCAGGGGAATATAAACAACTCGCTCCACCACGACTCGCCGCCATGCCCCGGTGTCCTCACGCACCACCAGTACCAAGTCCTGGATTTGCCCAGGTTTTCCCACCGGCCCAATGAGGCGCCCCCCGACGGTCAATTGTTCCAATAAGGGAGGCGGGACCTCGGGGGCCGCGGCGGTGAAACATATCCGGTCATAAGGAGCCAGAGGCGGGTACCCCTTGGAGCCATCTCCGTTAATGATCACCACCTGCTGATAACCCAAACGCTGCAAGTTATCCCTGGCGAAGGCAAAGGTCTCGGAGTCGATCTCCAGGCTGACCGCCAGCCCGCCAGGGCCAACTACCTCCCAGGCCAGGGCTGCCCCGTACCCGGAGCCACTGCCCACTTCTAAAAAGCGATGCCCCAGACCGAGCTGTAAGGCTTCATAAAATAAAGGGTAACTATGCGGGCAAGAGATGGTGGCCTCCCCCGGCAGGGGCAAAGGAACCTCCTGATAGGCATAATCCCGGTAGTTGTAGGGGATGAAGGCTTCCCGGGGCACTTTACGCATGGCTGCCTTTAGCCGGGGAGACCGCAAGAACCCTTTCGCCTCAAGCTCCCGCACCTTTTTAAGACGCTCCTGCAAGAATTCCGGCGGAGTCTTGGTCGGCGGTTTAGGCGGGGGTATTATCCAGCCAATCATCATGCATCCCGAGCCAAAGTCATTCAAGACCAGCAGCGGCCCCTCGTCTGCAACTTCGAGTGGCCTGGGAAACCTCTTACCACCTATTCGGTTGCTTTCTAATGTTTACATGATATCACGGAAACAGTTGCGCTCCTAATGCGAGCAGGGTCAATCTCACCGACATATTGCCGGCAAACTTTGTAGGTCCCAGACTTGACACTGGGAATAATCCGGATTAGCTTCAAAGACTTATTGAATACGGCGAAACCGCCTGAATCCTGAAAGCGACCATTGACCAGCATATTTCCACACCAGCCTCTGATCAGACCCTGGGACGGAGACAACTTCCAGCCCTGTCATCGCCATTTTTACCACCAGCCTGGCGGCAAACTGCCATTTCCACCCGAAGTCGAAGAACAATGGGAGGTGGTAGTGGTGGGTGCGGGCCTCTCCGGCCTTACCTCCGCCTATCACTTAAGGGAACGCCGAGTGTTGGTGCTGGAGGCAGGTGAGGTCCCGGGAGGTGTATGCCGGCAGGGTTCTTACCAAGGACTTGCCTATCCAGCCGGCTCTGCCTATTTCTATTACCTGGGCGACCCTTCCTGGGAGGCCTGGTATAAAGGGTTAGAACTGCCTCTGGCTGACTCCCTGGTATCCAAGCCGGTGAGCGCCCTATTCTATGGAGGCCGCTGGTATCCTGATTGTTTTTCCAAACCTGGCCTCCAGATCCTGCCGTTGCCGCGCCGTGCCATAAATGGCCTGGTAAATCTGGTCGAAAGGCTGGCAGTCTGGGAGGAAGTTTGGGACCCGCTGGGTTCTGATAACTTGCCAAATCCGGAGTTAGACCAGATCACCCTGGCGCACTTCCTGGAAAAAGAGCAGGGATTGCCGCCGCAGGTTACCAACATCTTGACCCCATATTGCCGCTCTTGTCTGGGAGCTGGCCCCGAAGCCATCTCCGCTTGGGCCGGCCTCTTTTTTCTGATGTCAGAGTTCTCCGAAAAATCCAGGACTGCCGCCTTCCCTGGAGGTAACGCCATGATAGCTCGGGCCCTGGCGCAGTCACTATCACCCCCGGTCCGTTGCGGACAAACCCTGGTCCGTCTTGAACCCACTCGGCATGGCGTTGATCTGCTGGTGTGGGATAGCCTGGGCAGCCGCGGCTATCGTCTACAGGCCGGGGTCGTGATCCTGGCACTGGGGAAATTTGCCGCCCAGCATATCCTCCCGCCGCATGCAGGGTGGAACCTGGAGATCTTTAAAGGGTTCCGTTATAGCAGCTACGTGGTGGCAGCCTTGTGCGGCCGCATCTCCGTGGAGAGCCCGGGCTATGAGAACTGGGTGGTGGGTGAAGAGCATCTCTCAGACTTCATCATGTCTCCTCGAACTCCCCGGTCCGGAGAGGCCCGGGTGATGACGGTCTTTGCGCCCCAACCTTATGCCCAAAACCGGGAGGCATTGCTGCGAGTCCAACCCGGAGATAAGGCTAAAGAACTTTTGACCGCGGTGGAGAGCCACTTTCCGGGAACGGCCCGGGAGGTAGAAGAAATCCACCTCTATCGGTTCGGGCATGCTCAAATTGTGCCCTATCCCGGATTTCTCACCACCCTGAAGGGCAATATTGCCCAAGCGCAAGGGCGTATCATCCTGGCTAACTCCGATCTGGAAGGCCTGCCTTGCATCGAGGCAGCCATCGTCCAGGGGCAAAAGGCGGCGCGTCGAGCCCGAACTCTCCTGACGGGTTAAATGTCAAGAGCAAGTGGTGCGTCGTAAACACACATAATTTCCGGTAGCCTCCACATCGGCCTCTTGGGGAATTTTACTTCCTCGCCCCTCAATTTTTGGCGCCAGGTCGCATCGCCTGGGGGGATCGTCCACCGGGATCTCCCCGGGAAACAAAAACGGTATTGACGAAAATTTTGATGTGGAATCCGAGGCAGGCATAATGAATAGGGGGAGGGAGTCCCGGTCCCCGGGTTTCCCTTTTGGGCCTTTCGAGGGGTAGAGAATCACAGGCCGCGGGGCACCCGGGAGACGGGGCCGAGGGAGACGCACCTATCCTCCAGGAAGGGCGAAGAAGGCCCTTAATTTGAAATCCTCCCCCCAGACCAGTTATGGAATTGCCTTCCATCTAACTTGCCACCTTTCTTTAGGTCAGTCGAGAAAGTCCTGTAATGCCGTTTAATGTTTTCAAGGGTCGGCAGATTAAAATGCGTTGTTTCTGCCAACGATCTTCCGCTCAGCAGACAATGCGCCATGGATTGAGACAGGCACGGGGCATCCGGGTTCCCAACCTGAGAAGTTCTGGTGGTCTTCCACTGCGCCACCGGGAGCCTCCGCCAGAGGAGAAATTCTGGAAAGTCAGTAAGTTCAAGGCAATACGTTCAGGCTCGATTTGGCGGGAGTTCATCTGTCCGCCATGGTCGAAGAGGGTCGAATTGTTCCCGGTGGCCAATTCAAAATCCAGGAGTGCCACAGGAGAGGTCTTTCCTGAATCTTCAGCTCCTTTGTCGACCCCTCTTAACCCTGCTACTTGCAACCACGGCTTTTCCGGATGGAACAACTCAAAGGAATCCTTCCAATCCGTCAGGTACTTCTGCACCGCGCCTGGCAGCTTTTCCGGGACGTCAAGCCAGTCGGCATCTTTAGGCCCGTTGAGCGCGGCATGGGCGACACAGAGCAGGAGCCGCATCAAGGCAACCCGCTCATGCGGGCGCACCGCCAGATCGGCAAACTGCCCGCCTTCGGCCAGGACGGTATACAGGCTCGCCCAGGTTGGGTGGCCCGAAGCGTCCATCACGGGTATCCACGGATCAAAGGCAACATTCATATTTCCTCCTAAGTGGATGGTTTTTCGATAACCAGCCCAAGGTCGTCAGAATAGATTAGCCGGGTTCCTTGCTTTAATCCCTGCACTTCAACCGCCCCCCCTTCGGCAACGATTCCGAGGCATTGCTTCCCGTGGAGATAATCGGAAAAAGCTATGCACGGCTCGATATGATCAAAGCAGTACTCGGGAACTTTCACCAGATTCTGGTGAATCGCCTGGGCGGTAGCAAGTTGATAATGGTCGCTTCCGAGAAGGCCTATGGCATTATCGATGAAAATGGCTTCCCGACGTGTGAGCTTTCGACAGAGCACCAGTGCTAAGGTCGGTACTTCATTGAGACGGGTTTGCACCCCTTCTTCGTCTTCAAGCGCCACCTGCCAGAGGTTGCAGTTTCGAGAGGCAATCATTTCTTTGGCCGACTCGGTTCCGAACCACTCATCGCAAAGCTGGAGCCATGAATCGGGCTCCGTATCTCTGTCCTTGTAGGTGGATTCGATCAACTGCCGTATCTGAGATGGTAGTGACACTACCCCGAGCTTTGGGCTCAGATTCTGCCAGACTTCCAGGGAGCGAAGAAGAACGAAGGGAGCGTACACCTGCGCCTTGCCTCCGAGCGCCTTCACTATTGCTTTCGGTTCCATCCGGCGCAACTCGTCAAGGTTCTTTACTTCTTCGAGAATGCAGAGCCGGGCTGCA
>JALNYP010000194.1 GCA_023229795.1 Syntrophobacterales bacterium | reverse complement strand
GGTTGGAAGATCAAAAGATGATCTTTCCCCAGACCCGGCGTAACCTCAGGGAATTACTGACGACGGAGACGGAACTCAGGGCCATGGCCGCGGCGGCGAATTCCGGGTTCAGGAGGATGCCTCCGAAGGGGTATAGGACTCCGGCGGCGATGGGGATGCCGATAATGTTATAGATGAAGGCCCAGAAAAGATTCTGACGGATCACCTTCATTGTTTCGTGGGACAGACGGATGGCCGCCGGAACGGCCTTGAGGTCTTCGCTCATCAAGGTCATGTCGCTTGCTTCCATGGCCACGTCGGTTCCGGCGCCGATGGCAATGCCGATGTCGGCGGCCGCCAGGGCCGGGGCGTCGTTGATGCCGTCTCCCACCATGGCCACAATCTCTCCCTGCTCCTGCAATCTCCTGATTTCCTTAGCCTTGTCACCGGGGAGGACCTCGGCAAGCAGAGTGTCGATGCCCAGCGCCTCACCCACGGCCCGTGCCGTCTGGGCGTTGTCGCCGGTGATCATGGCGATCTTGAGGCCGGCCTTTTTCAGTATCCCGATAGCCTCCCTTGCCGAGGTTTTGGGGACGTCGGACAGGCCGATCATTCCCAGGAGCTGCCCATTCCGGGCTACAAAGACGCCCGTTTTCCCTTCCCCGGCCAGACGCTCTGCGGCATCCTCCAAAGGCAGGAAAGAAATGCCGGCCCCCTCCAGGTAGCGGCGGTTTCCCAGGAGGCAGGGTCGTCCGGCGACCAGGGCACTGGCTCCCAGGCCGGCGCTGGCCGCGAAGTCCCCGATCGCTTCGGGGATGATGTTTCTGGTCCGGCCCTCCCGGACAATCGCCTCGCCGAGGGGGTGTTCGGAGACGGATTCGATGGAGACGGCGATCTTCAGCAGGTCGTTCTCACCAATCCCCGGGGCGACGATGATGTCCGTGACCTGCGGCTCCCCCCGGGTCAGGGTCCCCGTTTTGTCAAAAACGACCATCGTGAGCTTGTAGGCCTTTTCGAGACTTTCTCCCCCCTTGATCAGGATCCCCCGTTCGGCCCCGAGACCCGTGCCCACCATAACGGCGGTGGGGGTGGCAAGACCGAGGGCGCAGGGACAGGCAATGACGAGGACGGAGACAAAATTGAGGAGCCCCCGGCTGAAATTTCCGTCGGGGACGAAGAAATACCAGACGACAAAGGTCGCAATCGCAATCGCGAAGACCACGGGAACAAAAACCGATGCCACTTGGTCAGCCAACCGCTGAATGGGGGCCTTCGATCCCTGGGCCTGCTCCACAAGGCGGATGATCTGGGCCAGGGCCGTTTCCGCACCGATTTTTGTAGCGGTGAAGGTAAAAGATCCTGTCTTGTTGATTGTTGCCGCGTAAACGGGGGCGCCCTGCTCCTTGGAGACGGGCATGCTCTCCCCGGTGAGCATTGATTCATCGATGCTCGACGATCCGGAGACGATCACGCCATCCGTGGGAATTCTCTCTCCGGGGCGGACGAGGAGGAGATCGCCCCGGATGATCCCCTCAATAGGAATATCCTCCTCGGCGCCGTTGCGGATGACCCGGGCGGTCTTGGGCCGGAGCCCCATGAGGCGCTGGATGGCCGCCGAGGTCTTCCCCTTTGCCTTCGCCTCGAGGAGCCGTCCCAGGATGATCAGGGTAACGATCAGGGCGGCGCCGTCATAATAGACATGGGGGGCAATACCCGAGCGGGTGAACATCTGGGGGACGAAAGTGGCCAGGGCGGAATAGGCGTAGGCCGCGAAGGCCCCGACGGCCACGAGGGTATTCATGTCCGTTGTCCCCTGCCGGGCGGCCTTGATTGCCCCGATGAAGAAACGGCTGCCCACCCAGAAGACGACGGGAGTCGTCAGCAGGAACAGGGCGATCAGCAGCGGTTGTCTGGGGATAGCCATGAGGAAGGGGAACCAGTGCTGCATGGAGCCGAAAAAGATCACCACGCTGAGGGCTATGCCGACGGCAAAGCGGATTTTCAGATCCCCTATTTCCTTTTCCCGGGACGCGGCAATCGGATCTTCCCGGAATTCTTCGGGAATGCCAAGATAATCGTATCCCGTTTCCGTGATGAGGGCATCGACCCCTTCCAGGCCCGCCCACTGGGGGCGATGCCTGATTGTCGCCCGGGCCGTTGCCAGATTGACCGAGGCTTCCGCCACGCCGTCCAGGGATTGCAGTGCCCGCTCCACTCTCCGCACACAGGCGGCGCAGGTCATGCCCCCCACGGAGACGGTGGTTTCCTGCAACCTTTCCTCAGACAACTTCATACCCCGCTTTTTCGACAGCCTCCCGGATCAGGCTTGCCGCCACCGGTTTCTCTTCTTCAAAGGTTGCCTCCCCCTTCTCCAGGTCGACCTGTACATCTTTCAGTCCCTCCACTTTCATCAAAGCCTTCTTAACGGCCATCACACAATGTCCGCAGGTCATTCCCTCAATCTTGATCGTTGCCATATCGTCGCTCCTTTTCGTTGGATAATTTAAATACCCGTCAGCCTTTGAATAGCCTGCCAATGTTGCCTAATATACACACTAATTACAGCTTGACAAGACCTGCTCAAGCCGATAATGAGAAAAATCTTCTATGAAAAGGATCCGTCATGATCATCCGTTGCTGGGGTGCGAGAGGCTCTATCCCCGTATCAGGTCCGGAATACCTTAAATACGGGGGCGATACGACGTGTCTCGAAATCCGGACCAAAGAAGATGATATTATCATTGTCGATGCCGGTTCGGGAATCAGGCGCCTGGGCAATGCCCTGCTGGCGGAGGGGCGGCGCGATTACAACATGTTTTTTA